>PIWD01000078.1 GCA_003354005.1 Gammaproteobacteria bacterium
AAAAGAGACAGAGTATACAGATGGCAGTAAGGAGTATAAAGAGTTCCTTAAAGGAGCTATAAGACTACCTGAGCTAAAGAAAAGAGAGGACGGCACTACATATGAGGAGGAAGTAAGGCGATGGATGATACTTGTAAATGTGGAGGAGTGGACGCCAAGAGAGAATTATTCTAAAGTTAAAAAGTTAAAAAGAACTTTAATAGAAAAAGTAGAGGAGCTGAGTAAAGGTAAGATAGTGAAGCGTATAATATTCCAAATAGAAGCGGGAGAGATAGACAGACTAGTACATATACATTTCTATATTGAATTAAAGAAAGCAAGAGGAGAAGGATATATAAAAGAGAGGTTTAAAGAGTGGTTTACATATGATATAGCCCCAGCACATGTGGTAATACCTAAAAAAGAAGCAGGAGTAATAAAATACATAAAGAAAGAACCAACGCGTATAATGGGTAAATACTACGACAGCAGGGATGACTATACTACTACCGAGACGGAAGTACAGAAATACAGAGACTCTCAAGAGATGATATTAAAACAGATAGAGGAGCTAGAGAACAACGAGATACTTTTTATAATAGATGAAGGCGGAGGCATAGGTAAAAGTACATTAGCACTTAAAGAAGCAGAGCTTACACAGATGGGTAGTATAAAAGCAAGGCGACATACAATATACTTACACGACGGCTTTAAAACAGCTACAGATTGTTATAGGTACCTTTCTAGCATGTTTATTAATGCCATGGACCTGGGCATCGGTTTAAAATATGAGTCTCCTACGGTCTTTGTAGACTGTGTGAGGATGTCGAGAATGTCGCCCTATGACTTAGCAGGACTTCTAGAGAGGATAAAGAACGGAGCGTGCTACGATGATAGATACGGCTCTAAATTTAGAAAAGTAAAGACGCCTAAAGTGTGCGTATTCTCCAATAAAAAAATACCAGGTATAACACATAAGGAGGGATATATAGAAGCAACACAGGTAAAGAATGGAATAAAGGAGCTTGTTATAATAAAAAGGAAAATAGAGAATAGTTTATTAACAGAATCAAGAATAAGCGTAGCTACCTTCTCTAAAGAGCAGTTTAAAAGAAAAGAAATAAAGGGGAAGTATAGATTTGTAAGACATAACGACGAAGGTAAACTAAAGATAACACATGTAATAAAAGGTAATAATAACATGTATCTAGGAGAGAGAAAAGAGAAAAAATAAAGATAGGAGAACTTAAAAGCTCTCCTTGTGGTAATGGCTTAGGTTTATTGCAGAAAAGGTAGTATATTGGGGTATAAATGATTATCTTATGTATGATGAAGGAGGAGGATTAGGCGTAAGCCTAAGTTCTAAAACAAAAAAAACAATAGGGAAAGGTTTAATGTATGCTACTTTAACTTTTCTAATGCTGGTAGCCAAGGGTGTAGAGAGCTTGTTTTTTGGAGCTATACTGATATATACAGCTTATGTATTGCTATCTGCTGTAGTGGATTTTATGATTGGCAGATATGGTAGATTGGTATTTGGTGGCCTAAAACTATTTGTTTTGGTAATGATAATCTCAGCGAGAATGAATAAAGGCTATTTCTTTTTTGATGCAGAAATGGAGGGAAAGGGAAGTAGTAGTAGCGTGCTAGACATACCAGGAGGTGAGTTAGTAGAAGGAGCAATAGGGATAATAGTGAAGCCGGTAAAAGATGGTTTAGATAAGGTAGAGGCAGTTAAAGAAAATATAGAAGAGACGGTAGAGGCATTTAA
>PIWD01000018.1 GCA_003354005.1 Gammaproteobacteria bacterium
CCTGTATTGAGCTTCCTGTAGCCTAGACCAAGATTTCCTTCCCAAGATGGCCCTGATTTATCGAGTCCACGTATATCTAAGTAGTAGAGTGATGAGGGTGACTGCGCTTTAGGGATAGGAAAAAATGCGTTGACCACACCTGCCGCCCTAGGACGCTCAGAGAAATAATATCCCCCAACACTTAAGTAACTATCCCAATAAGATGAAGGTGCTTGTATCGTTTTTGCAAAGACGGGCGCGCTAGCAAGCAAGCTCACAAGTACAAGGCTTTTTCGTATATAGGTAGTTTTCATAATTTATTCCCTTAATTTTAATTGATACCTTAATTTATCACCTGCGCCTGTCGCAACTGTCCCATTATAGGGGGGGCTGCCCAAGTTTGATAGATGAGCCTTTGCTTTGCTTGCCACTTTTTTCTTCTCTACAGCAATCACATTACCTGTTTCCAACTACGCTTACTGTGCAATAAGAGTCGGAAAAAAGCAACCTTGTTTTTTTACAAAAAATATCTTGAAAATCTGACTAACAACCATTACACGGCAGTTCCCGATAAATAAATTTATTAAGTAAGTCACACGACAAAATTTGTGTCAACTTTTTGGAATGTAGAGAAATTTCATACAAAGGGAAGGTTCAAACCTTCCCTTGGATAGGTGGTATCATTGTGATCAATGTGGCACTGCAGAGCAAAGAGATTTGTTTAGTACTAATTTGGTAAGGCGAGGAGGTCTTACGGCGAGCTTGATAAAAGTACCTTGCATTGCAAAAGATGCAAAGACTTCAAATATCATTATGAGTTAGCCATCTTGCTCATTTCAACTTCATGATGACTGCCAGCAGAGTCCCCGTGTGCAATAAGAGCTTGAACTTGTCTACTCAAAAATGTGTGAGCACTTTCTGTTGCATCGTATGTCCTATCGACAACTTTATCAAAAACAGTCACAGTGTGTTTTTCTGCGAAAGAATGTGCAAAGCTCATAGCTGTATTGGCAGACATTGTTAACGCAATTTGCTTGCCACCCCAGTAGACAGCGTAACACATGATGCTTCCTGGAATAGAACCTGCAACAGCATAAACTGCGACATCAAAACCGACATCAGCAACCCAGTAACCAATGGCACTACCCGCAACAGCGGCACAAAATCCTGATGTTTTTGTAATCAGATAATTGAATGTAGATCTTACATAACTGATTTGTTTTTCGGGTTCACCTATTGCATCTTGGGGTTGTTCAATTACGTCTGTTGATACTTCGCTTTCTTCTATGTCTGTTGATACTTCAATTTCTTCACCGTTGAAATAAGTTTGAACGGTGGATCCTACAGATGCAATTACTCTTGGTGTTGCTTTAATACTCCACCAAGTTACATCAGAAAGGTAGGGGTATCTCTGTACGAGGCTAGCACTAGCAATATAAGCATTTTCAGCGAGTATGCCACGTATTGGAATAGGTACAAAGCTGAACTGATAGTTAAAAGCAGATCTTGCTAAGTTCCCGACCGCTAATGGGACAGTTAGTCTGGTTGCTGTCTGACCCACAATGTTGAGAGAGTAGTTTAAGTATGGCATTATTTTATTTAACATGATAAATTACCTCGTTTAAAATTAAGAACGTCGACCTAGCCATGTTTATTACCTTGCTTTTCATTAAGTCAATTCATTCATTTCAGAACCCATATATCTCAACGGTACTACACTTTATATTATAATGCAAGACTTATCTTTGATATTAACAAGAAATCTACACTCCCCATAGATCTCCCCATAGATCTAAGGGGGGTTCTAGGGGATTTCTATTAAATGAAGTGCTGCCTGTTCTAATATTTCTTGATGTTCTCGTAGAGCAACAGTATACTACAGCTATGAAAGTAAGGAACGCGTAAAATGGAGGTTAAAGCTGAGTGCTGAACAAGTCATTCAGCTAAAACAGTTTTCGGGTTGTTCTCACTTTATTATTGCGGTGTAATGAATCGAGAATATCTTAAATACTGCACTCAGCTAACCTACAGATCATAAAATTATCCACAGTGGAGGGGATTGCACGATAAAGATAGTACAGGACAAGGGGTGGACTGTTAATGCTAGCACACAAATCACAGCAATATACAATGGCTGCCTTATGTTTAACGGTTTTCATCGATGGGATGGGTTTCAGTATTGCCCTGCCTATTTTCAGTGCCTTATTTCTGGATTCCAATACAGTATTTTTTGTACATAGCATGTCGCATGCGAAGCGTAGCTTACTCTTTGGGTTAACGAATGCAGTTTATATGCTATGTTGCTTCTTGGGTTTTGTTGTGCTCGGTAAATTATCTGATAATTTTGGTCGCAAAAGGATTTTGATAGTTTGTTTGGTTGGCACAAGTTTTGGCTATCTCTTATTGGGGTTGGGTGTTCTCTCACGGCATCTTAGCTGGCTGATTGCAGGACGTATTATTGATGGTGTCACGGCTGGTAGCCAATCTGTTGCGCGTGCTGCTTCAATTGATCTCAGTGTTAGCACAGATATGAAAAGGCGCTATCTAGCGAGATTGCTGTGTGCTACAACATTGGGTCTTACTCTAGGCCCCATGATAGGTGGAGAGCTGGCAAACCCCAAACTAATCAGTTGGTTCAATTATGCAACCCCTTTTTATTTTGCGGGGGTTTTAGCTTTGCTTAATGCCTTTATGATAAGGTATGTCCTTCAGGAAACACGTTCTGCAAGTAGAAGCTTAACCTATCGTGACGTAATGCAGGCTATACAAGAGATTTACCAGCATTTTGTAGAAGCATTTGGTAAGTCAAGTTTGCGGAAATTAGGGCATATTTACCTATGGCTGGAATTTAGCTGGGTTAGCTTTGTTCTATTCCTTCCATCGATTATGTTACATCACTTTCATTACAGCATACAGCAGAATGCGAACTTCCTTGCTTGGTTTGGATTTTCATTGAGCATTGGCTTTTTTCCAAAGAGTATTGTCATCTACGGAAATTTAAGTGTAGAAAAACGTATTCTCCTCAATTTGCTATGTTTGGTAGTGAGCCTAAGTGTCATGCTTATTAGCTCTAATCCTACGGTTTATTGGATAGGCTGCTTCCCTGTGGGGTTTTGCGGTGCTGTTTCCTTCAATGACTTGCTGTTTTTGATATCGAATCAAGTCAGTGCAGCACAACAGGGCTGGATTATGGGGATTTTTGATGCACTTGCCTCTCTTGTCATGTGTATTTCTAGCTTACTAAATGCTGCGTTTATTATTTGGATGACTGATTTACCGATAATCGATGCAATTTTTACATTGCTGCTTGCTTTATTTCTGATGGTGAAATTTGTTGAGTATTGCACTGAGCACAAATAAATGTGACAATCTTTCTATCATTTCACAAGAACAGATGGAATAGCAACATTACACTGGAGTATAATGGTCTTGATATGCACTTATATTTTGACAGAAAAATTTGGCTTTATCCTTTATTGTCCGTACAGATACCTGTTGTATCGATTTGTTGTGCTGCCTTCTTAGTTTGGCAGCCCACTGGCTTGATGTTATGCTCTACATTATCTGGTGGATTTGTTGTGCTATTGTCGCAGATATTGTTTTCTTATAATGCACTTCACAAGACAGGCGCGCAGTGCCGACAACGTATTCTGGTGTGCTTTTATTGGGCAACAGCTCTAAAATGGTTAAGTGTAGTGCTATCATCTCTATTATTATTTTATTGCATGAAATTACTTGCTTTTCCGTTTTTTTTGACATATATTATCGCGCAGCTCGCGATGATCATTTCATTGTATTGGCAAGCGTCTTCATCAGTACAGGTAAGCATGCATGGCTAGTGGCACGTTAACATCAACTGAATATATCAGTCATCATTTGCGGCATCTGACCATGCAGCATTTCAATCTGGACACCTTATTTATTTCAATTGTCTTGGGGTTAATCTTTTTAGTTTTTTTTCTACATGTTGCGCGTAAGGCAAGTAGTGGTGTGCCAGGTCGATTTCAAAATTTTGTTGAAATTATCATAAGCTTTGTTGATCAGCAAGTCCGTGATACCTTTCATGGGGAAAGTGCATTGATTGCACCACTTGCGCTGACTATTTTTTCCTGGGTCTTCTTGATGAATTTTATGGACTTGATTCCAGTTGATTTATTACCTATGTTTGCAAGCTTCCTGCGTATCCCACATTTACGAGTTGTTGCAACAGCCGACTTGAATCTTACTTTCTCGCTCTCACTTAGTGTTTTCTTACTTATTTTTTTCTACAATATCAAAATAAAAGGTTTTTTGGGATTTTTAAAAGAATTAACCTGCAAACCATTTGGCCCTTATTTATTTCCAGTCAATGTCATCTTTAGGCTGATTGAGGAATGTTCAAAACCCTTATCGCTTGCTTTGCGTTTATTTGGCAACCTGTATGCAGGCGAGTTAATTTTTATATTGATTGCACTTCTTCCATGGTGGAGTCAATGGATGTTGGGTACGGTGTGGGCATTATTTCATGTATTGATTATTACCTTACAATCGTTTATCTTTATGATGTTAGCCATTGTTTACTTAAGCATGGCGCATGATCCACATTAATACTAACCAGGAGTAAAAATTATGGCACAACCACAACTTATAGAACTGATAGCGAATTTACAGGGCACGACGGTTATTGCGGTTGCAATACTCATTGGCTTTGCTGCATTGGGCACAGCACTTGGTTTTGGTGTATTAGGTGGAAAATTCCTAGAAGGTGCAGCGCGTCAGCCAGAAATGGTACCAATGTTACAGGTCAAAATGTTTGTTGTTGCAGGTTTGCTTGATGCTGTATCGATGATTGCTGTTGGTGTTGCTTTGTGGTTCACAGTTGATAATCCATTTATTTCAGGTTTATTGGCACATGTCGGCAAGGTTGTTAACTGAATTAAAAAATTCTGAAGGAGCATCTCAGTTTGAACATTAACGCGACCTTATTGGGTCAAATGATCACCTTTGCAATCTTTACGGGCATCACAATGAAGTACATTTGGCCACCAGTGGTTGCTGCTATGGACAAGCGCCAGAAAGAAATAGCCGATGGTCTTGCTGCGGCTAAATCTGGGCAAGAAGAGCTTATTAATGCCCAAGCCAAGTGTAATTTGATACTTAAAGATGCTAAAGAGGAAGCTACGTTATTGGTCACACAGGCCAAACAAAAGGCCACGAAAATTTTGAATAATGTAAAACAGGAACAGACGCGTTTACAGCAGGGTGCTGAAAAAGACTTATTAGTACAGAAAGAACGGATTCAACAGGAGCTAATGAGAGATGCCGTTAATCAGATAGCTACATTAGCGGTAGGTGGTGCTGAAAAGATTCTTGCCTCTCAACTTGATAAGGCAGCGAATCATCAGCTTGTTAAACGTATGTTGGATGACCTAGGCACCCCAGAATGATTAGAGGAGCGACCGTAGCTAGACCGTACGCAAAAGCTCTATTTTGCTGGACACTTGAAAACCAGCAAACTGATACCTGTCCAGATCGCTTACAAAAGTTGTCAATTATTGTACAAGACCTACAAATTAAGCGACTACTCAAGCGTCCTGGACTGAACAAGACTCAATTGGTAAATTTGCTCAGCAACCTAGCAGATATACCAGAAAAAGCTGTTGAGAAATGTCTATTAGGCCTACTTGCACAACAAAATCGCCTAAGTATTTTAACGGCTATCAGCCAGCTTTATGAACAATACTGCAATGCACATAAAAAAGTGTTGCCAGTTGACATTAGTACTATTTCACCACTAACAAAAGCACAAGAAAAAACACTGATAAAGAAATTACAGAATTATTACCCAGAACAGACCTTGCAATTGTCTTACCATACAGACCTAGATTTATTGGGTGGTTTTGTAGTACGAATACGTGACTTTGTAATTGATTGCTCCGTTAAACAACAACTACAAGCCCTGAGATGTGGGCTAAAAATATTAACGATTCAATAGAGGGCTTATAACAATGGCAACACAGCTTAACAAGCTTAACCCAACTGAAATTAGCAGTATTATTCAAGATCGATTGAGCCAATTGAACTTACCAGCTGAGAGGCACAATGAAGGTATAATCGTTTGTGTGAATGATGGAATTATTCAGATTTACGGATTGAGCGATGTAATGGCAGGTGAGATGCTCTTGTGTCCCAGTGCCAGTGATGGAATACCATTGTATGCTTTAGCACTCAACTTAGAAGAGGATTCAGTTGGTGCTGTAGTGTTAGGGCATTACCAGCATCTTTATGAAGGTCAAACCATACAATGCACTGGTAAAATTCTAGAAGTCCCAGTTGGTGAGGCACTTCTAGGACGTGTCGTTGATGTTATGGGAGCACCGATTGATGGTAAGGGGTTAATTTCCACAAAATCGTCAAGAGCCATAGAACAAGTTGCACCAGATGTACTTGCACGACAATCTGTGGGTCAACCGCTACAAACGGGAATTACATCCATTGATGCCATGGTGCCGATTGGTCGGGGGCAGCGTGAGGCAATTATTGGAGATCGTCAAACTGGTAAAACAGCTATTGCAGTTGATACCATGATCAATCAAAAAAATACAGGGGTTAAATGTATTTACGTAGCTATCGGGCAAAAAGCCTCATCAGTTGCTACCCTTGTGAGCAAATTAGAGGAACATGGAGCATTGGCGCACAGCATCATTGTTGCTGCAAATGCTTCTGACCCTGCATCGTTGCAATATCTAGCACCATTTGCTGCTTGTGCCATGGGGGAGTATTTCCGTGATAAAGGTGAAGATGCTTTGATTGTTTATGATGATCTAACAAAACATGCTTGGGCGTATCGGCAGATTTCATTACTTTTGCGTCGTCCGCCAGGTCGTGAGGCATATCCGGGGGATATCTTCTATCTTCATTCACGACTATTGGAGCGTGCTGCAAGGGTCAACACGGACTTTGTAAAGCAACAAACTGGGGGTAAAGTAACCGACAAAACGGGGTCATTGACTGCACTGCCGATTATTGAAACACAGGCTGGTGATGTCTCTGCCTTTGTTCCCACCAATGTTATTTCAATTACCGACGGTCAGATTTATTTGGACACCAACTTCTTTAATTCAGGAATACGTCCTGCTATTAATGCTGGACTTTCGGTCTCCCGGGTTGGTGGTGCAGCACAAACCAAGATCATGAAAAAATTAGCTGCTAGTGTACGCCTAGCTTTGGCTCAATATCGTGAACTAGAGGCTTTTTCACAATTTTCGTCAGATCTTGATGCAACCACAAAAAAACAACTGGAGCACGGGCAGCGTTTAACAGAGGTAATGAAACAAAAGCAGTATAACCCACTGAGTGTTGCTAAGATGGCCATTAGTTTATACTTAGCTGATCACGATGCTTTGCTTACGGTTGATGTGGATAAAGTGTGTGACTTTGAAGAAGCATTCCATCAATTTCTTGATAAAGAACACCTTGATTTACTCAATGCCATACATAAAGACCCGACTTTAAGTGAGGCTAACATAGCTTGCATTAAACAAGCAATAGAGGCATTTAGTGCGCAAAATTAATCAACTGAAATCCTATTATGTCGACTACACAACTATATCGTAAACAAATCGCTAGCGTCAAAAGCATACAGACGATCACGCATGCCATGGAATTAGTAGCGGCCAGTCGCATCAGAAAAGTACAGAAGCGAATGGAAGAATCGCGACCTTATGCGTATAAAATTCGTGAAGTTCTAGGGCATCTTGCCAGCAGCCAACATCACTGTAACCGTCGTGCGCTTATGCAGCTTGAACAGCCTAAAAAAGTTGCCATGATCGTTGTTTCAAGTGATAGCGGGCTATGTGGTGGACTTAACCTTAATTTGTTTAAGTCAGTAGTTAACCAGCAAAAAGAGTGGTCTGAGCAATCCATTTTAACTGAAATGTGCTTATTGGGTAGAAAAGCGATGAGCTTTTTTAAGCGTTTTGACACAAACATACTCGCATATGCCGAAAAGTTTGGTACTTTTCCAAAAGTTGCTGAATTAATCGGTGTAGTAAAAATTGTTTTAGATGCTTTTGATGATCAGAAGATTGATGCAATTTATCTGTGTTACAACAAATTCGTCAATACTATGCTACAAGCCCCACAGATTGTTCAACTTTTACCACTGGAAAAAATAGCACCACTGGGGCAACGAGAACATTGGGACTATCTCTATGAAGCTGATTTTGATTTTATCCTAGATACCTTATTAACCCGTTATATTGAATCACAAGTTTATCAATCTGTGATTGAGAATATTGCTTGTGAACAAGCAGCACGGATGCTTGCCATGAAAAATGCGACGGACAATACGGCTGATCTCATTCAATCTCTACAGCTTGCTTATAATAAAGTACGCCAAGCTGGCATCACCCAAGAAATTTCAGAAATTGTTGCTGGAGTAGAAGCGTTATGAATTTAAATTTAAATAAAGAGCCAATCAAGAGGAGTTTCCATGTCTAATAGCAAGAACATAGGTCATATTACACGAATCATCGGACCTGTCATAGATGTTTTATTTGAAAAAGGGCATGCACTGCCTAAAATCTATCATGCCCTAAAAGTTAAAGAAAATGGTCTTATTTTAGAAGTTCAGCAACAAATTGGTGGTGGGGTTGTACGTACTATTGCCATGGGTGTATCGGATGGGCTTAAGCGGAATCTTGAGGTTGAGAATACAGGGGAACCGATCAAAGTACCTGTAGGAAAAGAAACATTGGGGCGTATTTTCAACGTATTGGGTGAGCCAATTGACGAACAGGGACCAGTTAGAGCCAAAAAGTTTGCTACCATCCACCGTGAAGCACCTAAATTTAGCGAACAACTGCCTACAACAGAACTACTAGAAACGGGGATTAAAGTCATAGATTTACTCTGCCCCTTTGCAAAAGGGAGTAAAATTGGTTTATTCGGTGGTGCAGGTGTAGGAAAGACCGTTAACATGTTGGAATTGATTCGTAACATTGCCATTGAGCATAGTGGTTACTCAGTGTTTGCTGGTGTAGGTGAACGGACACGTGAGGGCAATGACTTTTACCATGAAATGAAAGACTCAAATGTCCTGGATAAAGTTGCATTAGTTTATGGTCAAATGAATGAGCCACCTGGTAATCGTCTCCGCGTTGCCTTAACGGGTTTGACCATGGCTGAAGAGTTCCGTGACCAGGGTTCAGATGTCCTATTATTTATCGATAATATTTACCGTTACACCTTGGCAGGTGTTGAAGTGTCCGCCTTACTTGGTCGTATGCCTTCTGCGGTAGGGTATCAGCCGACCTTGGCTGAAGAAATGGGCATGTTACAGGAACGTATCACCTCGACTAAACAGGGATCGATTACATCCATTCAAGCCATCTATGTACCTGCTGATGATTTAACAGACCCATCACCCGTTACCACCTTTGCTCACCTTGATGCAACCGTTGTGCTATCAAGACAAATTGCCGAGCTAAGTATTTACCCAGCGATTGACCCACTAGATTCAACCAGTCGCCAACTCGACCCCTTAATTATTGGGCAAGCTCATTACGACCTCGCACATTCGGTGAAGAAAATATTACAGCGATACAAAGAATTAAAAGATATTATTGCCATACTTGGCATGGAAGAACTATCAGAGGAAGATAAAATTATTGTACGTCGTGCGCGCAAGATCCAACGTTTTCTTTCGCAACCCTTTTTCGTTGCTGAGGTTTTCACGAGTACACCTGGTAAATATGTGCCCTTAGAAGAGACCCTATCAAGCTTTAAAGGCATTATTGAAGGTGAATATGATCATTTGCCAGAACAGGCATTTTATATGATCGGCGGGGTAAAAGAAGCGGTTGCTAAGGCTAAAACTTTGGCTTAACAAGAGGACGATCATGAGTGAAGCACCCCTATACCTTGAGGTTATTACTGCTGAGCAGGTTTTGCATGCTGGTAGTGTACAGTTTGCTTCTGCTCCAGGGATACTGGGCAATCTGAGTCTCTATTACAGACATGCTCCACTTCTCACAATGCTAAAACCAGGTTCCATTAGCTTCATAACTACGGATGATGTTGCGCATTTACTATTTGTATCTGGTGGCATACTTGAAGTGCAGCCCACTAGCGTCACCATACTTGCTGATACTGTCATCCGTGCTGAAGACCTGGATGAAAAATCAGCTTTAGTTGCTAGAGAATCTGCTAAACAACAACTTTCCAAAGGCAAAAAAGACATCAACTACGAAGAAATCTTAAGTGAGCTTGCCAATGCTTCCGCTCAAATTGAAATCTTCCGACGTCTTAGAAAACTGAAAAAATAGTAACTGCCTACCAAGCATGTGCTAGCAGTTTGTTGGTGTTTCTGTACTGATTAGTTTTATTGCACATATCAGCGTGCATCCTTCTTTAACTCCGTGTTCACTCAGATTTTTATTATCTCCTGATAACTCTTCCATTGAAAGGAATAACCTTATTTTTTCATTAGTTAACCCTAGACACTTTTTAATTTTTATTTTAGCACCTGCTATATTATCATTGGATCTGAGGGCTACATCGGATCTGAGGGCTACATCTGTCATATTACTATTATACGTCTTAATAGTAATATTAATTAATTCACTATTTTCAGTTATGGTTGCTGATTTAGTTACATCTGTCGTATTATTATGCGTCTTAACACCAGTCTTAATTAATCCACTATTTTCAATTATGGTTGCTGATTTAGTTACATGTGCCGTATGATACGTCTTAGTAACAGTCTTAATTAATTCACTATTTTCAGTTATGGTTGCTGATCTGGTTGATAATGTAGAATATACCATAAACACTACTGTTAAGATTAGCAGTATGCCGAGTGCCACATAGCTAGTAATCAGTAGGGTGTATGCTAATTGGATAACATTTAGGGCTAATAGAAGAAGCAGTATAGCTGATACAACAAATACAATAATAGCTAATATTTTTCCCACTACACAACCTATGGTAAATATGTATGTTTGACGTTCACCGAACACACAAAGGATAATACTATTATCAAAGATTGTCAACGCAAATATTTACTCTTATTCCTGTATTTATCCCACATTCCGTAGCTGAATATTATTCAGTAATATCGTTTACCTCGAGAGCTTTGGCAGTACTCTGTTGGACAAGAGCCTAGGATTGCCCAGTATACCCGCGTAATTAAATTGCATATTTGCAGCATGCAAAACTTGCTTGGCACTAACGGTTCTAAGGGGAATGGGAATGGGGAGGATTCTCATCTCCTCCCTCTCCCTTTAAGAGTTTATCTATATCATCAGTAGATATTATTTTATGCAGGTTAGTGTTGAAAGAACTGCTTTCTTTTATCGTATCCATCACTTTTACAGAACTTACTGTCTGTAATTTTTCTACTTCAGGATTCCCCTTAACTTTATTATATGCTATACTTCTCAACGTATTTGAGAACGTTAATACAAGATATTTTGCACCCTTTCTAAGGAAGTTAGTTATGTTATTGATACCTTGCTTTGTCTTATCGTGACTTTGCGATGAGAGATTAGGCTCTTTTACGTACTTCTTTTGGGTATTATCAGGTGAATCTACATACTCCTACATATCATTGTACAGTCTTCCATGCTCACTATAGATATGTAATGTATTATCCTTAGTTGCAAACCCATTATGAATACCCTCTTTAGGACGAATTCCTAACTTGGAAAATTCACTATTATAAAAATTATTAAGCTCTTTTATGAGATGATCGGCATCATGATTATTTGCAAGATTAACGCATTTCTCATGTAATTTTGGATTATTTCTTTTTAAATAAGTAAGTGATTGCATGCCATACATTGCGCAATTTCCTATTGTAACCACTTTTAGTATAGGATATATTTTGATATTTATGTGTAGCTAATCTTATGTAGTTTTGCTATCAGTAAATTCCTAGTGTTAGGCTTAGGGGGGAGAAGGCCAAGGAGGGGAGGATATCAATCACTGTTAGGTGTATGGTAATGTGGCTGATGCAATAGAGATATTAGGTGCTAGTATTTTTTCATCTGCAATCAGTGTTTTTGCAAGTTTAATTTTGGGAGTTATATACTTGACTTCTCATATTGCAAGCTTATTGCATTTTTAATATCTTCTACTGATAATGTCGGGTTATGAATATGTACCACTCTGTGGCAATTAGCACAGAGTGGAGTTATGTTATCAATTGCATCATCAAAATTAAGCTTTTTTTCACCTTTATAATCGCATATAGGAATTATATGGTGCATTTCGATATAATTTTTTCCAATAGTTGAACCATAAATTTTATTAAATTCAAAAGAACATGATGAGCACATAATTACACCATTACTAGAATAATGTTCAATGGCAGTACTCCTTAGTTTTGCCGAGCGTTTTCTAATTGTTTGAGTTGTTTTTAGAAAGCTACTGCCTTCTGTAAAAAATAATTCATTTTCAGGTAAGACATCAATACTGTCATCCTCAAGAATATCAGAAAGTATTTTTTTTGTTTTTTCGAATGGAAATGTAAATAGAGTATTAAGTGTATATTTCTTGCTATCGTACAAATCACGTCCGTCTGTCGTGATAGAAAATATAACACTATTACCTTTTTGCCCTATTTCTTTAACTAATCCCTTTTTAGTTAAAATATCATGTGATTTTAAGTTACGAACTTTTTGAGAAAATTTGTCATCACTACGACCTCTTAAAATTTCTAAATCTTCTCCTGATGGTTGTAGCAAATTTCTCAATGATGTTATTAGTTCAGATGTGCTCATATCTCCATTGACTGATAAGAGATAAAGAACAGGCAATATTAATTCAGATTCAGATATTCGTGTCATAATTAGTTATCAGCGCATGTTTAACGGAACGGTTAAACCTTCCTTTTATATTGAACTTATATTTTTTATCGTAAATATAGATATTCAATTTATCTGATTTATAGAGTTCTTTTATTAAATCTGTATATTGAATAACAAGCATAAATTTACCTCTAAAATTCAAAAGATAATTTGCAAGTCTTTCTTGGTCGTTAACCCCAAAATCATCTTTATCATATTTTGAAAAGGAACAATGATAAGGAGGATCTACAAACATAAAATCATTTTTATTAAACTTAAACTTATTAGTAAAGCATTGAAAATCTAAGTTATATATTTCCGCACGTTTTAACTTTTTTAATACAGAACTTGAACTTAAATAGTCTATTTTCTTTTGTATGTCCTTGTTCACGTAATTATGTCCAAAAGGAACATTAAACTCACCTTTTAAGTTCAATCTAAACATACCTCCATACGCATATTCCCTGAGTATAAAAAAGTCTACAGCTTTTTCAATGGTAATTCGTTTAGCATCGTTATATCTTTTTCTTATTTTAAAATAAATAGCCTCACGTTCATTTTTATTTGTATTCCACTCTGATATAAAGTTATCCAAAAGCAAACAGAACTTAGTATTCTGCGATTTTACTAGCTTGTAAAACATCATTAAATCAGGGTGAGTATCATTAATGTATGATGGTTTGTTAATAGAATCAAAATATACAGAACCACCACCAAAAAAAGGTTCAAAATATCTTTCATGCTTTGGAATTCTTGGATTGATTTCTGATAGCTCCGATGCTTTTCCGCCTGGCCATTTTAACAATGGTTTGCATCTTATATTTTCATCAAACTTAGATATGGCTTGTGTTCTACAATTTATAACAGTATCAGTGATATTTGAAAACATTAACTCATTAATCATTTGCATAACTCCATGCAAGTTAATCTCTTGGTGACATACTCCCCGCTAACTATTCTAGCGGAGGCTTCTTGCGACCCGTAGATGTCTGATTACAACTACCTTTCGACATAACAGGATTGCTGCACCTATGGTTATGTTGGAACAATTTTATACACTCGCTGGATAATTGTATCCAAAATATAAGCATCCTTACTGAGAAGTCAAGTATATAATTCTCTTAATTTTTCGCGCAGTAACAGATTAACCTGTGCTGGATTGGCTTTGCCTTGTGTTGCTTTCATAATCTGTCCAACAAAATAGGTGAATACTTTTTTGTTGCCAGCTTTGTATTCAGCAATTTGAGGTTCGGAGCGTGCGAATAGTTCATTAATGCAGCGTTCTAGCAAGCTGTTGTCGGTGATCTGTTGTAAGCCTTTTTCTTCGATAATGGCATCTGGGTCACCTTTACCGTTCCAAACGGCTTCGAAGACTATTTTAGCAATTTTATTGGAAATTGTGGTGTCGTGTAGGCGGTTGAGTAACTTTGCAAGTTGTTGTGGGTTAATAGGGGAATTATTGATAGACAGGTGTGCCTTATGGAGGGCAGCGAATAGCTCGCCAATTATCCAGTGCGCGACAAGTTGTTCGTCAGCTTGGCAGTATTGAAGAGTTTCTTCGAAGTAATCAGCGGTGGCACGTTGTGCAGTCAGGATTTGTGCGTCGTCTGGGTTTAGGTGATGGTCTTTGATAAAGCGTGCCTGTTTGACCCACGGTAATTCGGGTAACTTTTCTTTTTCTTGTGCAATAGATGAATCTGTAATGGTTATGGGCAGAAGATCTGGGTCTGGGAAATAAGCATAATCTTCTGCATCTTCCTTACTGCGCAAGGTGTAGGTTTTGCCCGTATCAGGGTTAAACAAGCGTGTTTCTTGATGGATAGGCTCATTTTGCTTGGTGAGCGCAATCTGTCGTTGAACTTCGTAGATAATAGCACGCTCAACGAAACGAAAGGAATTAAGGTTTTTAGTTTCGGTGCGTGTACCCAATTCAGTCTGACCAGTTGGGCGTATCGAAACATTAACATCACAGCGAAAAGAACCCTCTTGCATATTGCCATCACAGATATCTAAATAGCGCACCAGGCGATGTAAGGTCTTTAAATAGGCAACTGCTTCTTCAGGGGAATGTAGTTCGGGTGCACTTACAATTTCGAGTAGTGCTGTACCAGCACGGTTAAAGTCAACGGCAGCATTTCCATGGAAGCCATGGTGTAACAGTTTCCCAGCGTCTTCTTCAAGATGCGCCCGTTCAATATTAATAAACCTTGTTTCACCGTTTGACAAGCTAATGGGTAATTGACCATTTTTGATAATGGGGCGACTATGTTGAGTGATTTGATAACCTTTCGGTAAGTCGGGATACCAGTAATGCTTACGTGAGAAAAATGAACATTGGTCAATGTTAGCTGCAACGCTTAAACCAAAGCGTACTGCCATGTCAATTGCTTTCTGATTAGCTACAGGTAAAAGTCCTGGTAAGCCGAGATCCAGCGAACAGGCTTGGGTGTTAGGATCTGCGCCATAAACTGTACTGGCTGTTGAAAACAGTTTGCTATTTGTTTTTAATTGTATATGGACTTCAAGTCCAATAGTTGTTTCCCATGCCATGGTTTTTTATCTCTATGCAAATTGTTCTGGTATGCGTTTATGCCAGTCAGTTTGTTGTTGGAATTGGTGTGCTATATTGAGTAATTTTGCCTCTGTAAAATGGTTTCCAGTGATCTGTATACCAATAGGTAGGTTACTTGAAAATCCTGCAGGAATTGAAATGCCAGGTACACCTGCCAAATTATTGCTAACTGTAAAGATATCGGATAGGTACATCGTAATCGGGTCTTTTAATTTTTCGCCCAAACGGAAAGCCGGCGTGGGGGCTGTGGGTCCAAGAATGACATCAACCTCTTTGAATGCATTTTGATAATCATTGCTAATTACATGACGCATACGCTTTACGCGACGGTAATGAGTATCGTATGAGGAACCAGATAGTGTATAGGTTCCAGCGAGAATTCTCCGTTTTACCTCGGATCCAAAGCCTTCGGAACGACTGCGGAAATAAAGGTCAGTCAAGTCTTTGGGGTGCTTACAGCGATAGCCATAACGCACACCGTCGTAGCGTGCCAAATTAGAGGCACATTCGGCGCAAGAAACCAAGTAATAGACAGGAATTGCTAAATGCGTATGTGGTAAGGAGATTGATTTAAATGTTACACCCATTGACAGAAATATACTTTTCGCCTGTTCCAGCGCGTTGAGCACATCAGGGTTTAAATCGTGGGCTAAGTATTCAGTTGGAATGCCAATGCGTAGTTTATCAAGTGGTTGATTTAGTTTTGCGGTGTAATCAGGGGTAGGTTGTTGAATAGAAGTTGAGTCTTTTGGATCGAAGCAAGCAAGATAATTAAAAAGTAGTGCGGTATCTTCAGCATTTCCAGTGAGTATACCACCTGAATCGAGGCTTGATGCATAAGCAATCATACCGTGGCGTGAGAGACGGCCATAGGTGGGCTTAAGTCCCGTAATACCACAGAGTGAGGCTGGCTGGCGAATTGAACCACCTGTATCTGTTCCGGTTGCACAGGGTATAATTCTAGAAGCGACAGCTGCAGCAGATCCACCAGATGAGCCTCCTGGCACATAATCGGGATTCCATGGGTTACGAACAGATCCGTAATAGCTATTTTCATTGGAGGAACCCATTGCGAATTCATCCATATTGGTCTTGCCTAAGAGCACCATGCCAGCATCTTGTAGTTTTTCAACAATAGAAGCATTATAGGGTGGGATATAATTTGAGAGCATTCTAGAGCCACAGCTTGTTAGAACGTCTTTGGTTGAAAAGATATCTTTGTGTGCTATTGGAATTCCTGTTAATGGTGTCACATATTCTTGTTTGGCACGACGTTGGTCAGCTAGCCTTGCTTGTTGCATGGCTTGTTCTTCAATGACGGTGATAAAGGCATTAAGGTTTTTATTGTATTGTTTAATTCGCTTAAGATAATGTTGCGTTAGTTCAACACTACTTATCTCTGCTTTGGCGAGGGAGGCAGAAAGCTCTACAATACTTTTCTTGTGCATAGTCAATCAACCTTATGGCTTTAAGAGGGTTCTTCGATAATGGCAGGGACTTCGTAAAAGCCTTGTGAGAAATAGGGAGTCAATCGATGAAATTTATCAACATCTTTCTCAGGGTGCACTACATCATCTCGCGTCAGTGAGGCTGGCTCGAAAGGATGAGCCATCTGTGAAATGCCTAAGCTATCCTCACGCTCTAGCTGTTCAGCCAGATTAAACATATTTTGTAAAGCTTCAGAATACGAGTGAAACTCCTCATCACTGAGATTAATACGTGCTGCATGAGCAATTTTCCTAACGGTTGTTTCTTTTATTTCTGTCATGCCCCATTTTTAACATGATTACTTGATTGTGTCAATGCGCATATTAGGGTAGTATCTGTAACATGTTTCTATGTTGGGTGTATATCCTAGTATTGTGGCACTTTTTGGAGAGGTGTCTTAGCTAATAATTAAAGAATATGGGCAAGAAGTCATGGCTTTTCGATTACGTTTTGTGCGACGTTATTTTTCAAACGATTTATCTATCGATTTAGGGACGGCAAATACCTTAGTTTGTATACGTGATGATAGTGTACCAGAAGGAAGTCGGGTGGTATTAAATGCACCATCTGTGGTTGCGATTCGCCAAAATTCACGTTCTGAGCGTGCTGTAATTGCAGTGGGCATGGATGCAAAGCGTATGCAAGGTCGTACACCTGAGAGTATTAAAGTTATTAGGCCATTGCGCGATGGTGTGATTGCCGACTTTGAAGTCACCAAAGAAATGTTACAATATTTTATACGTAAAGTGCATCAAAACCGCTACCTTAAAGCCAGCCCCAGGATTTTGATTTGTGTTCCCTGTGGCTCGACCCAGGTTGAGCGACGTGCAATTCGTGAATCAGCACTAGATGCTGGTGCAAGTGCAGTTTACTTGATTGAAGAACCCATGGCTGCAGCGATTGGCGCAGGCTTGCCCGTGGAAGAGGCAAGTGGTTCCATGGTTGTTGACATTGGTGGTGGAACTACTGAAGTGGCCATTGTTTCCTTAAATGGCGTGGTTTATTCCAATTCGGTGCGTATAGGTGGTGATCGTTTTGATGAAGCAATTGTAAGCTACGTCAGGCGTCATCATGGACACTTAATTGGTGAAGTTACGGCTGAACAGATAAAACATCAACTAGGTTCTGCATTTCCTAGCAAGACGGTGCGTGGCATGGAAGTGCGAGGACGTAATGTTGCAGAAGGAATACCATGTACCTTTTCATTGCAAAGTGATGAAATCTTAGAAGCCTTGCAAGAACCCTTATCAGGAATTATCAGCAGTGTGCGTGTTGCACTTGAACAGGCACCACCCGAACTATCTGCAGATATCGCCCAAAGAGGTATGGTGCTCACAGGTGGGGGTGCTCTGTTAAGGGATCTAGACCGTTTATTGATGAAAGAAACAGGTCTGCCCGTTATTTTGGCAGAAGACCCATTGAGTTGCGTTGCACGTGGTGGTGGACGTGCTTTAGCGATGTTAAAAGTCTTCCAAGGTGATTTTCTAGCAGAGGAGTAGCACTATTCGTAGGCTGTTTACCCATCAATCTTGGCGTGGGCGGAAGGCCTGCTTGCTTATCCTACTTGCTTTGCTGCTATTTGCCTTTGATCGTTATACTGGTTTGACCAAGCCTGTACGTCGTTTCTTGCATACTTTAAGTACTCCCTTATTGTATGTAACCGAAAAAACTCCGATAATCTTGCATCATCTTGCAGACTACACAACACGTTACTCCAAACTTGTAAGTGAAAATCAGAAATTGCGTCATAAAAATTTTTTATTAGAAGCCAAAATACAACGCCTATCAGCACATTTAAAAACCTACAAGGACTTGCAAGTATTGTGGCACGTCCAAGTTAATCTCGCTATGGACTACCGTGTATTACTTGCCAGGCGACTGCTATGGCATGTGCAGCCCATGCGTCAACTCATTTGGGTTAATCGCGGTTCACACGATGCGGTTTATCAGGGGCAGCCCGTGCTTGATCAACATGGAGTAATCGGTAAAGTGATCGAAGTGCACACCTATTTTAGCTTAGTTCAGCTTATAAGCGATATGAAAAGTGCTATACCAGTTAAAATTGCCCGTACTGGTGAACATGCTATCGTAAAAGGTCAAGGGCAGTCAGACACTCTTCAACTAGCTTATATCTCAGATAGTCAAGATGTCAAAGTAGGTGACCGACTACTTAGCTCAGGCTTAGGATTGCAATACCTGCCAAACTATCCAGTTGGTACTATCGTTAGCCTGACACGTTCAGCTAATCAATCATTTGTAAATATTATCGTTAAACCAGTGGCACATCTAAAGGTCAGTGATAACCTTTTATTAATATGGCCATCAAATCATGCAATATAACGGCATATTCCATAAGATTTATCAAAACTTGACCATCGCAAGTTTTTTAGGTGTACTTCTGGTACATGCCTTTTGGCCTAGTGCATTGCAAGAGTGGCAGCCACAGTGGTTAACCTACTTAGTTATTTATTTGGCAATATCCTTAGAGGTAAGGCTTGACGTTGGGCAAGCTTGGTGTTGGGGTATATTTTATGATGCTGCCTTAGAAAATCCACTTGGTGTACATGCAATTTCATTTGTCTTGATTGTTGTGCTGATCAACACCTTTAGAGCACGCTTGCGACTCTTCACGTATGGAAAACAGTGGACATTGATCACCCTATTACTAGCTTTAGATCAGGCTATTACGGTATTTGCTTATGTAAACGCTGGTCAACCACTTTCACTTAATATGCTGTACCCTTGGCTTATTAGCAGCTTATTGTGGCCACTGTTTCAATTATTTTTCTAGAGTGCTAAAGAGAACCCTGTACTGCTCCGTGTCTTCCACAGAATCATCAATGTCGTATATTTCATCTGATGAGGTA
Organism: Gammaproteobacteria bacterium; assembly: GCA_003354005.1. Lineage (GTDB taxonomy): Bacteria > Pseudomonadota > Gammaproteobacteria > PIWD01 > PIWD01 > PIWD01. Next base: position 19,737 of record PIWD01000018.1, read on the forward strand.
TGACTATCATTTGATGTCTGTTTTACTATGTCGTCATTGGCAGCCGTATCAATTGATGAGGTACGGCTATCATTTGATGTCTGTTTTACGATGTAGCTGTTGGCAGTCACATCAATCATTTCGCTCTGCACCACTACCGTATAATTTTTAGGTTCGGATACGCGAGTGCTGGGGCTATTGATGCCAGCTTTAATCTCATCACCAGTCAGCTTAGTCGGCCTACGTCTACTTCCGATATTGAAGTGACAATATAAAGTATAGACAGCAAGCACACACGAAAGGTAGACTGCTTCCAGTTTAGTAAGTTTTCTCATTTGCCTCCTCTGTCCATCAACACGCGCCTCCAGTTTTTAACCCTATTCATCCTCTAAGCCAGCTAGATCAGCTGTATACGACAAAATATGTGATGTCAAAGAAAACACATAGGTTATTTCTTGTATTAAAATTCCCATTCAAACCATGCACTGGTATGTGGAAAATACACCCCTAAATAAATTGCTTGCTTTTCGTATTGATGGAAAGCTTGAGCATAGCGGTTGAGTTGTTGCTTATGTTCTTCGAGTTGTGGTGTTCCAGTTTTATAGTCAATAATCCAACGTCGTTGATACCTTGCATCAATAAATATTCGATCAAGCACAAGCTGAGTGACTTCTTGGTTAATGATAGTGGTTAGGGGGTATTCATTATGGGCATCCTGATGGGTTTGTAATATCCATTGTCCTTTAGGGTCATGGATGGTATTGAGTAAAGCATCTTTTACAATTTTGCTTGCATTTGTGAGCTGTGCAGTTTGAAGACCGAAGTGGAGTAGCTGTATCTCCCAATTTTTCTGATGATCTAAGATCATCTGTTTAGACCAAATAGGACGATTATTTAAGCCCATTTGCGCGAGGTAGAGGTGAATAACCTTGCCGATCGTGCTGTGATACTGTTCTTTTTCAAGTAAATTTAGGTCTAGAAGATGGGTATCCGTTTGGTTGAGCTGTTTACTTAAGCCTGCATGCTCTGTTTGTGAGAACGTCGGCAGTGTCGTAAGACGGTATAATCCAGGTTGTAGTGTGTGTGTTGTTGTGTCCATATTTGTCGTATTACTTTCGGTTGCCAATTTTTTAAATTGTGTCTTCAATGGCATCAATAAAGCAAGCAAGCTATTTTTAGGAGGTTCTTTTTTGGGCTGGCAGGCTAATAGGTGTAGGCAGCGTTTGGCACGTGTTGAAGCAACGTACAATAGACGTAGCTGTTCATGCCAGTGTTTTTGTTGTTGCAGGTGACGTAAGTACTGGTAGGGGCTACGGGAATCCTCAGATCCTTCTTGTTTCATCGGAGCCATAAGTATGCGATAGTCCCCGTCTTGATGGTGGAGGTGATCCCATATTAAAAGCTCGTGTGGGTCATAAGGCATTGCACGTGCAAGGTAAGGAATGATAACCGTATCAAATTCTAGTCCCTTTGCCTTGTGGATGGTCATCACGTGCACCCCTGCTGGTGTGTCTGTGGTAGGTGTTTTGCTATAAATTGTTTGCAGTTGCTCGGTAAAGGCAGATGGATCAGCTAAAATGCCGTCTTGGTCGTGTTGGTCTAGGTACTTAAAGAAACTGTTGGCCAGTTCAGCATCATGTTGGTTCTTGATTGCGCAGGCTCCTCCCAAGGCTAACCAGGTGTCATAAATCCAGGCACGAAGGTTATGGCGTTGCCGTTGCTGTAAACTATGTTGTAAAACTGGCAGGATCTGCTTAATTCGATACTGCCCATCTTTACTGAGTTTCTTAAAAGCACCTTCTTGGAGTGGTGTTGTGTTATCACTTTGATGAAGTAGCTGTAATAAAATATCGTTCAGAGGTTTTTGTCGTACAGCATATAGATCGTGTAGAGTCAAACCGCACCAGGGTGCGCGCAGTACAGCTAACCATGCGATGTGATCGCAGGGGTGCATTAGTGCTCGTGTGAGTGCTAATAAGTCCTGCACAATGCTGTGTAATAGTAGCGGTTCGATATCGACTGCCTGATAGGCAATCTTCGCCTCTTTGAGTGCGGGGAGTAAATCCAATAAATGGGAGCGTGATTTAACAAGAATTGCAAGACTTGCTTGCGACCGTTCCGCTTGCTGCGCCTTGATCAGTTCAAGAATATAATTCAATTGCTGATGATCATTGGTATGGATTGTAATCTCAGCAATGCTTTTTGCTTCATTCCGAGAATGACAGCTTGCAGCGTGGAAATGGATGGCTCCCAGATTGATCTGATCAGCTTGAGGAAATAGCTTTGAGAACACACTATTTGTCCACGATACAATCGTTAGTGTTGAACGGAAATTCTCGGTGAGTTGCAAAGGCAGCATCATAATAGCACCAACACCTTGTTGCTGCACTTGTAAAAATAGACTTACCTCAGCTTGGCGGAATCGGTAAATTGACTGCATGGGGTCACCGACTAAAAATAAGCTACGTCCATCTCCGTGTGACCAGCTTGTGGTTAATTGCTGCAATAGTGCAAATTGATTCAATGATGTATCTTGAAATTCATCAATCAAGAGATGTTTAATCTGCTGGTCTAATTTAAGTGCTAGCTCACTGGGGTTCTCATCTTGTCTTAATGATGCCTGTGCCAAACTTGATAACTCAATAAAATCGATGATGTGGTGATAGCTAAACACACATTTTAAATGAGCCACTAGCAAAGGCAATAAAGTAATCAGGGCTTCAATAACCTGCCACTGATCTGGTGCATACTGCCCATCGGGCAAGTATTGAATATGCTGTAACACACTGTGCAATTTATCGGATGTATGCAATTTTTTTAGCAATACATGCATCGCCTTCTTTTGCTGCTGAAAATATGCTTTCTCAGGCTTGCCATCTTCCTGTAATTGTGTTGGGAAGCCCTCTTTTTTCGTTATAACCTTACGCCATGTGCCTTTTTTTGTTAACAATAGTGCCACGATACCTCTAAACCACAAAAGGTTTTCAACTGTTGGGGATGGCACATTCTTTTCTGATTGGCAGTACGTGATTAGCTCATCAGAACCCTCCCATAATAAATTTTTTGCAGCAAATTTTGCCAGCTCCATCAGCTGACTTCGGAAGGGAAGGCACACCAACTCCGCATAACAGACCTGTAGGGTTTCTTCAATAATTTGCTGTAGACTTGCTTCTAAATAGGCGCGAAAATAAGCCGTATCATTTCTATGGCTAAGTAAATAAGGGAGCCACTGGTCGCGTTTTGCTAAAAGCATTAATAACAGCTTCTCTAAAAGGGTTTGTTGATTATCGAGATAATGCAACAGCATTGCGATACCTTTTTGCTGCGCTTGATCTTGCATTGTCAGTGTATCGAACCACGAGTGAATCGCTTCCTGATAATAGGGCAGGGGATAATCAACTAACTTGGCATGATAAGGGGTTTGCCCATCAAAAGGTATCTGTTGAATAATTGATGAACACAGTGCATCGATCGTCATTATACGTAAGCGATTAGGATAATCCAGCAACTGCCAGTTACACCGCTCACTGTGCTGTAAGACTGCCATGGCTAATTTTTTTGTTTGTAGATGTAGTCCCTGTCCCTGATTATCAAGGACTTGATACAATGCATCGATGATACGGCAACGCATTTCATGGGCAGCTTTGCGTGTAAACGTAAGAGCAACAACCTCTTCTGGCTCTTGAACCGTAGCAAGCAGACGAAGAAACCGCTGTACCAGTAGCTCCGTCTTCCCCGAGCCAGCAGGTGCTTGGACAATAAAAGATTGCCTTATATCCAGTGCGGCTCGACGTTGGGCAGCATCATTGATTGTATGCTGTATTTTGACGGGGTTCTGTACTTGCAAAAAAGTCTCCTGATGGCTGCAACAACTACCTTACTTCGGGGAGGTGAGGATGTCAAAATTTTGCTCAATCAAGCATTTGATGAGTGGTAAAGCGAGCAAGTAGCCATGTCGATAGAGACCATTGATCATCGTTAATCCCTTTTCTTGTAAAATCCTTGGGGCATGATCAGGAAAGGCAGGGCGTGTGTGGACTGCTGTCTTGATAACGCGTGCTTCTGCAAAACCAGGGTGCACAGCATAAGCTGCTGACAGTAATTCCAGCAGCGTACGAACTGAAATGGGACTGCGATCTTCACTTTCGATTTGGCTCGCACCAATCATAAAGTGTTGGTCGGGTTGAGGGACGATATAGAGTGGATAACGTGGGTGTAGTAGACGAATTGGTTGACTTAAGGACACACCCTTAGCGTGTAATGTTACGATTTCACCGCGTACGCCACGTAGATTGGGTAGTGCTGTTTGTGCACCGATGCCACGACAGTCAATCACCCAGTCGAAGTGGTGTTGTGTGTGTCCCGTATAAATAGAATAAGGCTTGAGTTGGGTCACTGTTGTATTTTGATGCCAGGTAATCTTGGATTGTCGTAGGGTTGCAGTGAGTGCTCTGAATAATTCGTGTACAACAATAAACCCTTCCATAGGGAAATATAAAGCCTGTTGAAACTGTGTTGCTAAATTTGGTATGTGTGCTTGTAATTCCTCATGATTGAGATGCCTTATAGCCAAATCTGGGTTAATTTTTTGCTGAAATGAGGGATAAACTTTAGCTAAACAAGCAGCTTGTTTTACAAGGTCTGTAGTATCGATAGACTGCTTATTATATATGGATGCTTGATCGAATAACTGCCTCAACTTACTTAACTTGTGTTCAATACGCTGCTTGAAAAAAGTGAGTTCATCGATATCCTGAATATGCGCAACAACAAAGCTGCCAGCTTCTTGAAATGAGACGGGTTGCACCAGCCGTTTAAGGAAAGCGGGCCAGAGTTCAATGGCCTGTAGACCAAATGCTGCAATCATTGGCTCGGCTGTAGCTAATTCAGCAAATGGAGCTAACATGCCAGCAGCCAAGACACCACAACTTTCTTCTCCATCAGCCTTATCACAATCAAATAGTGTAATCTGGTGTTGGCATTTGCAATGTGTTAGCTCTATTGCACATAAACGACCCAGCAGGCCAGCACCAGCAATACCAATATTCATACACTTGTACCAACGTGTAAATCTGGCATATTTTGTGTTATTTCCATGGGGCAAAACTTAGGGCCACACATAGAACAGAAATGACTGTTCTTCTGCTTTGCCTTAGGTAGAGTTTCTTCAAAATAGCTTTGTGCTACGATAGGATCCAGGGATAGATCGAAGTGATCTTGCCAACGGAACTCGAAACGTGCCTTTGATAAAGCATGATCCCAACGGATTGCTCCCTGATGTCCTTTAGCGATATCAGCGGCGTGGGCTGCGATTTTGTATGCCATAAGACCAGCCTTAACATCATCAATATTCGGTAAACCGAGGTGTTCCTTAGGCGTCACATAGCAAAGCATTGCAGCACCATACCATCCGATTTGAGCTGCACCAATTGCACTTGTGATATGATCATAACCAGGGGCAATATCTGTAGTTAATGGTCCCAGCACATAAAAAGGCGTTTGATGACAGACTGCCTGTTGCCTATCGATATTTTCCTGAATCAAATTCATAGGAACATGTCCAGGTCCTTCGATCATCACCTGCACATCGTGTTCCCATGCAATTTTTGTCAATTCTCCTAGTGTATCGAGTTCTGCAAATTGTGCTGCATCATTTGCATCAGCTATTGAACCAGGACGATAGCCATCACCCAGGGACAAAGTAATATCATAGCACTTACAAATCGCGCAAATTTCCTCAAAATGATCATAGAGGAAACTTTCTTGCCCATGAGTTGTGCACCAGTGGCTGATCATTGCACCACCGCGTGATACAACTCCTGTTAATCGTGATTGAAGCAAATGTAAATGCTGCAAGCGTATACCAGCATGAATTGTAAAATAATCCACCCCTTGTTCAGCTTGTTCAATCAAGGTTTCACGGAAAATCGGCCAATTTAATGCTGTTGGATTGCTATTAACTTTTTCAAATGCCTGATAAATTGGTACTGTTCCAATGGGCACAGGTGCGTTACGTATCAGGGTTTCACGCATTTCATGAATTTGTTTGCCTGTAGATAAATCCATAATTGTATCAGCCCCCCAAAAACAAGAAGCGACCATCTTATCCAATTCTTTATGAATTGACGAACTAAGGGGTGAATGGCCAATATTAGAATTAATTTTAACCAAGAAATTACGCCCAATAATCATAGGCTCTGATTCAGGATGATTAATATTAGCTGGAATTACTGCACGTCCACTTGCGACCTCCTCGCGCACAAATTCAGCTGTTATCTTCTCTGGCAAATGGAAGCCATCTGGATTACCCTTTAAACGGCGTGTTCTGGCTTGTTCAAGCTTCAGTGGCTGTTCCGTTGCCTCTAATCCTTGATTTTCACGACTTGCGACATATAGCATCTCTGGTGTAATGATACCCTGACGCGCATAATGGAGCTGAGTCACATTTTTACCATCTGACGCGCGCCTTACTGCACGTTTGGGTAAACTTGACTCTTTTGCATAAGTGCGGTGCTTTTCTGAGCCAGAATAATAGACTGTATCCGAACGTTCGTTAATCCAGTCAGCACGCATCGTGTCCAAACCTTGTGTTGTATCTATCTTAATCGATGGGTCTGTATAGGGGCCAGAAGTATCATAGCGTGTCAGCGTCTCGCCGTTACTCAGCCGAATAGCGCGCATAGCAACCTTAATATCGGCATTATCACTGGAATGTACATAAATTTTTTGAGAATTGGGATAAATCCGTTCAGTTTTGGGTGATGTCATGCAATGAGCCTCATAAAGATATTGATTGCGCGTTGAATATACATCTGGAAGCATACTTGAAAGGGATTCAATAGTCCAGCTTGCACATTATACCTTTTGATACAGGACAGACAGGACAGACAGGACAACAAGGTTATGTACTTGTGCTATGCACTTGTGATATTCATAAGTTCAGGAGTTTCGCAATTTCAGAAACAGGTGAGTCCATATATTGTGAAAAATTAGTATCTCCTAGGCTTATTTCTAAGTTCCAAATTACGGAATTCCCGAAGTTTTGAAATAAAGGCAAGTGCTGTTTCTTTCTGTACAACATGCAAATCAGGCCAATGGCGTAACCACGTTTCCTGTCGCTTAGCAAACCGACAAGTCGCGGTAATTGCTTTCTCTCGCATTTCTGTCTTTTTGATTTCACCACAGAGATACTGCCAAATTTGTCTATAACCGACGGCACGCATAGCTGGTAAATTATCGTGTATATGGGGATTATCTAAACACCTCTTAACCTCAGATATAAAACCCTGTTCCAGCATTTGATCAAAGCGATCACTAATACATTGACGTAAAGTAGTGCGATCTTTGGGTAAGAGAGCTAAATGAACTATATGATAACTAGGCTGCTCTGGCTTTGTTCCTTTTAAATAAGAGGACAAAGGTTTGCCTGTTGCTTGATAAACCTCCAAGGCTCGCATTATACGCTGTGCATCATTAGCATGCACACGCAAAGCCGTTTCTGTATCAACCTCTGTTAATTGTTTATATAAATGTGCCAAGCCGTGCATCTCCAGATCGTAGCTTAACTGTTTGCGTATTTTGCTATCTGTGGGTGGGAGATGATGAAGACCATTTATTAGACGATCAAAATACATCATTGTACCACCGACCAAAAGAGGGATACGCTGTCGTGACAGACTATCAGAGATTTCACGCTTAGCATCCACACAAAACCTTGCAACGGAATAATACTCCCAAGGCTCGCATACATCGATTAAACGATGTGGGGCTTTTTTCTGCTCCTCAATCGTTGGTTTGGCCGTTCCGATATCTAAGCCACGATAAACCATCATTGAATCGACATTGATAATATCGCATGGAAAATACTGAGCCAGCTCAATCGCTAGCTTGGTCTTTCCTACAGCAGTTGCTCCCATCAAAAAGATAACACAACCATTTTTTTCTTGTATTTGCATGTATTTGATGTTACACTACTGAGTATATGAAATACAGTGTAGAGCGGATGCATTGAACTCTTGTGAGAGATTATAGGTGGCAGAAGAGATGAAAAAATTAAGGAATAATTTAGCGAAGTTTTTTGTGAAATACGCTTGGCTATGGCCAGGCAGTGTAGCATGTGCAATCATTTTTATGATTCTGCTTGTATTTTCGTTTTTTGTGTCATTTTCTCTTGCTATCATCATTACATTAGCTGTCCTGGAGGTCATTCCACTTGTTATTGCAGCTACAGGTTTTTGTGCGATGTATTTTACACCTAACAGTGAGGTTAGTGCTATGTTCGAGGAAAGAAGATTGTATGTGTATGATCAGGACTATATTAGGAATCAGGAAAGAGCTCTAAAGATGTGTAATTATCGTGTGAAAAACCCAGAAAAATTTCGTAAAGAAGAAGAGCAGCGTAGATTAAATATTGTTATAGCAGTAGCTACTCTTCCTCCTGATGCTCAGGGACGATTAGTGCGTATAACTCATCGTAGAAAAAATAAGAAGAGAGAAAACATGAAATATAATAAAGCAATTCATCATGAGATAGAAAATGGGAGGGAAAAGTACTGTTTAGTTTTAAAAGAAGCTAAAGAAGCTAAAGAAGCTGAAGAAGCCAGTGATGATTTGACTATTGCTATTGTAAATGATGAAAATGAGGTAGATGCTAAGGAGGAAATAATAACTAAACACGATTTTTTTCTTGCTTGTAAGGAGGAGTGTTTCGAGTGCGGGCATTATTCAAACATCGAGGATGTAATGGCTTTAGGGTCGAAGAAGAAGATAGATGAGTTTATGTTATCTACTGTATCTGGTTCTGCGTTTATGAATGCCAATCTTGGGTCACTAACTAACGATTATTTGTCATGTGTGAAATTTATAATTAAAGAAAAAGCAAACGAACAAAAAGATAGCTTATTGTCAGAAGACGAAAAACATAACAGAGCTTATAATAGTTTATTGACGACTAATTACAATAACAATATAGAATACTTCTTGGCGAAGAAATGTAGATCTTACGATCAGGTGTATGCACTCTATAAGTTTATAACGAAGCTAGATATTAGTAATCTAGAGATAGATACTGCTAGGAGTGAGACAAAAGGTGATTCTGGTTCTGTAGTAAGTATAGACAAGACAAATCTCGTGTCGGGTAGTGCAAGTTTATGAGTAACTGGTAGCATTGGCTCATTTTTAAGCTTTAAACTACGAAACCCCTGTTTAAAATTGCTGGCATCTAATTCTACAGCTTGAAGTGTATCTCGGCCAGGTGTATACTGTCTGGCGTTCCCTCGTTATTGTTGTGTTATAGAATAGGGGTTGTGCTTCGTGCAAAAGAAACAACAGCAGAAACGGCGATTTTGGCAACGCGGTCAGGGTATTTATTTGTTACCCAATTTGCTTACTAGTTTTGCTTTATTCTCTGGTTTTTACGCGAGTATCGCAGCGATTAAGGGTCGCTTTGAACCTGCTGCGCTTGCAATTTTTATTGCGATGTTAATGGATAGTTTAGATGGTCGTGTTGCACGGCTTACCAAGACGCAGACCAATTTTGGTGCACAGTATGACAGTTTGTCTGATATGCTTTCCTTCGGGATGGCTCCAGCCTTACTGGTTTATTGTTGGGGCTTAGCTGAATTAGGTAAAATAGGCTGGTTGATTGCTTTTAGCTACACAGCTTGTGTTGCTTTACGGTTAGCATATTTTAATGTACAGCATACCCACGTTATGGATAATACTTATTTTCGTGGGATGCCATGCACCGCTTGTGCTGGTGTTATCGCAGGGAGCATCTGGGTGTTAGAGCGATACAAATGGCATGCTACTTTACCCATTGTCCTAATTTCGGCGATGATGTTAGTATTAGCCGTTCTGATGGTCAGTCGCCTACACTACTATAGTTTCAAATCAATTAATTTACATAATAAAGTGCCCTTTTTTTATATATTACTAGTTATTGTATGCTTAGTACTTGTTGCCATTGATCCACCTAACTTTTTATTTTCTGTGTTTTTTTTATACGCATGCTCTGGCCCTTGTGTGAGCTTAATGCGCTACCTACGCCATTACAAACGTAGTATCAAACATAATCATGTTCCACCAACCAAGTGATGCCTTTATTGCGGCCCAAGTGCAGCATGCTTTAGAGCAAGATGTTGCCCAGGGGGATGTTACAGCAAACCTTCTATTGGCACGACAAAGGATAACAGCGAGAATTGTCACTAGACAGGACATGTTATTGAGTGGCCAAGCCTGGGTTGATGCCGTATTTAAACAGATTGGACGGCCTAAAAACTTCGCTACTCTCTTTGCGGAAGCAAATTTTGCACCAAAAACAGCGCAAAATAGCTTTGTCGATTCTTCTGTAGTGCTCAAATGGTACTACAATGACGGTCAAACTCTAAAAGCAGGGGACACAATATGCCAATTAAAAGGCTCAGCGCGTACCTTAGTCACTGGTGAGCGTTGCGCCTTGAATTTTTTACAGTGTTTATCTGGTACGGCAACAATAACCCATCGGTATGCTCAGGCCTTGCGAGGCACTGGTGCGCGTTTGTTAGATACCCGTAAAACGATACCTGGGTTACGTTCAGAACAAAAATATGCTGTACGCTGCGGTGGTGGCAATAACCATCGTTTTGGTTTATATGATGCATTTTTAATCAAGGAAAATCATATGATTGCCCATGGTTCGATTGCAGGTGCTATCTCTGAGGCACACCGCCAACAGCCCAATAAACCTATCATCATTGAAGTTGAAAATCTTTCACAATGTAAACAGGTGTTAGCCACACAATGTATTTCTATAAAAGGTTCACGTATCCTATTAGACAACTTCAGCCTGCCCAAGCTTAAAGAAGCTGTTCAGATCGTTAATGGACGTATAGCACTTGAGGCATCTGGCGGTATTCATTTAGACAATATTCGTGCGATTGCACAGACTGGAGTTGATTTTGTCTCAGTGGGTGCGATCACAAAAAATATCACGGCCATTGATGTGAGTATGCGATTCGATACCTGATACTCCCCATGTCTAAAGAGGTTGTGTTGCAAAGTTTTATTGTCTCAAAGGATGCTTGTATTCTGGATACAATTATCCAGCAAGTGCATAAAATTGCTCTCAAACAGGAAGCTCACTATTCATTTGCTGTTTTTTAATCATTGCCCACAGCTCTATGCCAGCCAATGTAGCTTTAGCAGAGAGAAATGATTTGAACCCCATCATAGGCTTAACAATTCG
>PIWD01000079.1 GCA_003354005.1 Gammaproteobacteria bacterium
CCCGTCACACCCATGGCAAGGGAACCTGCGACTGTTGCGGAATAACCCAACTTATCGGTTAACAGTAAGACTAAAAATGGAACGATAAAGTTACCCATTCCCAGAATCATTCTAGCCAGTGCTAAATAATAGATATTATTCGGTAAATACCTATAAATAGAAATGGCTGAGAAAAGCTTATGAATCATGAAGTTCCTAAAGTATGTAAGTGCTTGATTATGAATTTCTATTCGATAGTACTGAAATCGAGATTTCTAGGAACAGCAACACTAACAACCTGACTTCCCGCGATTAAGTCATGCAAGCAGCGTCTGTTTTTACGGAAAACAAACAGGTAATTAAGAATCGATATATATTGACCAATAACAGGAATATAAACAAAGATGTTCATAGGTAAAATTCGTTTGATCATTATGTTGAATAGCCCTAGTTGCTTGCCATCCATATCAACAATCGCAATTTCCATTACATTTTTACCGATCGTTTGTCCCTTCTTTTGCAGTAAGTAGCCATTACACAAGAGGAATATCACCCAGCCATAAACAAACATCATGATTTGTTCATGTAACTCTATGACTCCATTAGAAACGGCTCGATCGAACAAATCGGTATATAGGACCACTGGAATCATAGCAGCTGCATAAATGAGGCCGTCGATAACAAACGCCCAAAACCGAGACCATCGAGACGCGAGTACAATTGCAGGGGTGTTTTCTATTACTTCAGACATGTCCTTTCCTAAGGTGGTATTGATTATTGGCGTAGAGCAATCGATTTTTGATAGTGCCAAGTTGATGTACTGATAGACAAATCTTGAAATTAATCCGAAAGAAAACACTTTGCTTTCAATGGATAAGTCACGCTTTATAAAATCATGCGAAACATAACACAAACCAATACCTCCACTAATACCCTATGCAATATGTGTGAGCTTAGTTGCGTAAATTTAAGCTATTAAACCGTGGTAAGATAGTTTGAAGGAAATTTAAGAGGGTCAATCTTCAGAGGTAATGTTTTTTGACTTAACACACTGTATTAATAAAACTTTTGTTAATTGGACAATTAGAGGTGAGGGGCACTGTTGCTATTTCAGATCCAGCACATGCTCGATAAAGTCAGACTTCTTTTCACGGTACTCTTCTTGCGGCCAACCTTCGCAAGACATTTTGAGGGTGTTGTATTGCTCCACTAATTCCGGATCCGTACGTAGCTTGTCACGAAACCTTAGAAAACATTCGAACTCAGAACCATTGGCAACTATTTGCAACGCCACATCATCCCCTGATGTAGACTCCAACATACACAGTTCCGGCGTTCTTAAGGTATCGAGTTTCTCATTGAAGCCGAGTGTTGTGAGTCTCTCTATAACATCCTCAAGCTCATTAAGCTCAACACCAACGAAGATATCTAGATCGCCCTTAGACACGGCAAAAGGAATAGAAGATGCGCCTACGTGCTCAATTCTCGCATTAGGGACTAGTTTTTTGATGTCACGTTCGTATCGGACAAACAGCTCGTTGCAAGCCGCTTGGTATTGTTCCGCGGGGTAAAATTTCATATATCCTCACTCCGAATCACAAACTATTGAACACACCAATTGCTAACAGAAGCAACACGATGCTAATAGCTCCGATATAAGAGATTCTGGTTCGCTCTTTTTCAGTTGGAATCAATGGGGGGAAGCG
>PIWD01000019.1 GCA_003354005.1 Gammaproteobacteria bacterium
GGACGTTCCTGGATATATTAAAACAATTTTCCGCCTCAGAGAAAGTGATTATGTTGATCTGGTTATAAAAGCTCGGCATGATGGCTTGAACAAGATGAAACTTATTTTTTATTTGGTTCAATATTATCTAAAGAATGATAGTAGGATTCGCGAGATAATCCAGGAGATTCTGGAAGCTCAAACCTTTCGTGGTAAGCGTCGACGCAAATATGTCGAGCGTTTCATCCAAAAAGGCAAAGAAACAGAAATTATGTTTGGCCTGGACAATGAGGAGATTGATTCTATTTTTGACATTTTAACAGAAGAGGAAGAGGAGATTATTGATGAGCACGTATGAATCAGTGGAGTGCGCGAGGGCTTGTATCAAAAATGATGTTTCATGCCCCAATGGAGAATGCCGAAAGTGGATTGATTATGAGGAAGATCTAAACTGTTGCTTAATTGCGACAGCTAAACATGGGCCATTATCTTTACGTGAATGTGCCAAGCGGTTGGGCATTTCGTTCGTAGCTGTAAAGTTTATAGAGCAACAAGCTTTAAAAAAGATAAACAAACGTGGCATTTTTAAAGAAGAAAGTCAAATGAGTGGTTGAATAATCTATTTATTTTGCATAAAAAGGAGATTTCTGCATCATGGCAAAGAGAAAGGAAAAGACACTACTTTCTGAGCAAACAATCCGCCGTTGGGGCAAATTGGCACATATGCCAGCACTAACAACCAACTTCCTAAGTGAGCAAAAGGATTTGGAGGAGCAGGAAGATCTTGAGGAAACCAAGGAAGAGCTCGAAGAAGATCAAGAAGAGCTTGAGGAGACTAAAGAAGAGCTTGGTGAAGACCAAGAGGAGCTTGAGGAGACTGAGCTGGTTCCGAAGACTCCTGGCAAAGTTGATGGATCGCATCCTGATCATAAATTGTCAGCTGCATCCACGTCTAAACCGAAAGAGTCCCTAGAAGAGCGCATGAGCCCTGATCATTATGCAGCCAACGCACATCACAATGACAAGTATAGCAAAGGCGAGCTCCGTGAAATGCCCATGCCGCCTGAAGAGGAAGAAATGCCTGCTCCCCCACCTATGGAAGATCCAATGGGTGGTGAGGAAGAAATGGGCGGAATGCAAGATTCATCCCCCGAAAATATCGTGCGAGCTTTGCTGCAAGCCATGGCAGCTGTCGCGCAAGAGGAATTCGGTGTAAATCTTGATATTGAGGATGAAGGTGAGATGGGTGCTGAGGAGCCGCCCATGGCGCCACCACTGGATATGGGCGGTGAAGAAGAGGAAGTTCCTGTAGACGAAGACACCTTGGATAGTTTCTTGGCTGAGTTCGATGTCGTCAACAAAGAAGAGCTTGTAAATGAAGTTGTTAAGCGTGTCGCCAAGCGCTTAATCGCACGCAAAGCAAACAAGCAAGTTGACAAGTCCTGAACCAACCAAAGAAAATCTCTTAAAATTCATCAAAAGTCGCATTCCTAACTTTGCTATTTTAAGCAAGCAAAGTTCGGCTTTCATGCGCGCTTTGTCCAAGCTTCCTTTTCTACCCAGATTCTCAAAACAAACAACGACAATATATCCAAAAATTTATATTGGCGATGACAACAAAATTACTGCTGACACACTATTGCATGAATATGTTCATTTGGCGGATTGGAAGAAGATCGGACTTTTGTTTCCTATTCTTTATTTAATGCCGCAAATATTCGCTTTACTAGCCGTTGCAGCAATTGGGGGCAATCTGTGGTGGCTGCTGTGCCTACTTTTTCTTCTACCAATTCCTAGTCCCACTAGGGCTTATTTAGAGTGGCGTGCGTATAGAGCAGAAATGATCTTTGAATATGTGAGAACAGGCCAATTTGGAGATATTGAGCATAGAATCGAACAATTCATATCTGCGAACTATTATTTTATGTTTCCTTTCAAAAAATACATAAAAAGCAAGTTTACAGAGGCTGCAAATTGTGCTAGGGTTGAGCTAACGGGTTGCCTCTCGGAAGCCCTTGCAGAAGCAATTTCTTCATTAAATCCATAGGAAATAAATGAAATATTCAGAAGCTGAACCAGGTGACTTGGTTTGGGTTGGCGCCCCCTTTGAGGAAGCATATGAAATAAGATTTGCATTGGTAGTTGAGTCATATTGCATGCCTGGCACGTCCAATATGGCAAAGTTCACATATTTGAGGGTTGGCAGACCTAGCGGGTATGTTACAATAGAATCACAACTCCAATATCCCCATGAAGATTTTGAGTTTTTAACTAAAAAGGAGTGATAACGATGTTGCAAGCTTTTTGTTTTTTTATTGCAGGAGCTTTTGCTTACAGACTAATCGGCGGGTTGTTGGGAATATACGTAACCAAACGTCTGTTCAGCGCCGCCACGGATGTAGTAGCTCACTTTATTGCAACAACATATGTGGCTGTTGTTACAATATCAACTGTGATTTCGTTTGATGATGAAATTTCAGAAGAAGAAAAAGAAACACGGCGTAAAGCTTTGCTGGATGAGTGTGCAGTTTGGTTATTTTCGACTGTATCGAATTTAAGTGGAACATTGCCAGCAAAAACATCGAAAGAACTGGTAGCAAAAATTGAAACAGGCATCAATCAAAGATTAACTAATACAAAGGAGATTCTGCGTGAAAAATAAAGAGATTGAAATAGAATTAGATGCAGAAGATGATGACACTTCACCGCATTTGCTGGCGCTTTACGGAGACATTGACGAAGCTCAGTGTGCAGAGCTTATTTACACACTCCAAGTTTTAAAAGATCTGCCGAGAACGAAGCCTTTTGAGTTAATAATCTCTACAAAGGGTGGTGATATTGACGAAATGTTTTCTGTATATGACGCAATCTGTGCAGCAAGGGAAGATCGCGAGATTCATACAATAGGGATGGGCAAAGTCATGAGCGCTGGTGTACTGCTCCTCGCAGCAGGCACCCGCGGCCATCGAAAGATTGGTGCTAACTGCAGGGTTATGATTCATAATATGGCACTGTCGTTCCAAGGTCAAATGCATGATTTGAAGAATGAAATTGAATCTACAGCGCAAACAGAAAAAGCATGCATAAAAAGCTTAGTTCGAGAAACTAATCTAACAAAGAAAGAGCTTAAAAAGATCTTGAATCAAAAGGCAAATGTATATCTCACAGCCAATGAAGCCATCAAGTATGGTATCGCGGATGAAATATTATGAGTTATCATTATGAGCCTTACAGTAGAGAGTATATGGCTTCGGGCACTCAACACAAAAATCGAAAAGTTATGCCGAAGGGTATAATTTTTCATACTATGGGCAGATCATTCATAAACAAAATAAGAAACGAACTAGTCCAAGCAGGCTATATTGAAGAGCAACTAGATAACTTCACAATTGATGAACATGCAGCTAAGAGGTTAAATGAAAGACCATATTTGGCCGGATGGATGATTGGTCAAACAGGATTAGTTTTCAAGTTAGAAGAGGATCAAAAAAAGACACTTCATGCTGGGTCATTGAAAAAGTCTGTATACAAAAAAGATAATTGGCGAGACTGGGGTAGACCACTTGGCGGTTTAGGTTGGATGAAACATGGTCGTGATCCACATCGCGTGTATGACTGGTTTGATGCTTGGTTTGGCCGAGAGTTTAATCCCTCAAAAGATTTTGATTGGGGCAGATTCCCAAATCAATGCATAGGAATAGATTTGGTGCCCGATCAACAAGGCAAATACACACTGAATCAAATGTCTGGTGCAGTCGACCTTGTTGAGTATTTAGTGACTGAGCATAACATTCCAATGGACGAATATCATATTGTAACTCATGGAATGGCCGCACCTTGTGAGCGTGGCACCGTAATGCGGAGAGGCAAATGCATTGGCGTAGATTGGGACCCGGGTCGTCATTGGGATCATGGAAGATTTTTGTATGAGCAACTTGAAATTGATAACAAATAACCATATTACAGGACAAGATAGTGAAAGGAATTTAGTTGCAGCTATAAGCAAGGCGACTTTCGCAGCACCAGATGAATTTTTTCTTGGCGATCTCGGCAATCATAATGTGATGGGCGCAGCAGTTATATCTGGTGGGTTGCCTGAACCTAAATCTGACATTGTGATTAAGACACTCGATCGTGAAATTGGCATTTCAATGAAGAAAAACAATTATGAATTCTTAGAGAGTTGGATGGACGAGGCAAAGTTACGTGGTCGACTACAAACTGTTGGTTTTGATGAACCTGGTGCTAAGGTCATTATAGATGGTATTTGTGATATCATAGAAGAGCTGACCCGTGGCATGTCTGAGGTTATTAAGCAAGAACGAACAACATTCGAACGATACCTAAAGAAGATGAAGCCTGATTATGTTTTTCCACAGCCCATTTCAATAGAAGAAAAGGACCAGATCGCTGCTGACAATATTTTATTTGAATGCAAAGGGAAATTCAGGAATCCTTACCATATAGCAAATTTCTATATTCCACTATCAAAGCTGTTAGGCGATGCTTATTATGAATTCATCAAGCTTGTTATAGCAGGTGATGAAAACGATAAAAAACCAGCTGAAGGTATCTTGGTTGCGGATATTTATCCAGGTGGAACCATTAAAGAATTGAGGCAGTCACTTTCTTTAATACAGAGTGTAGAAAACGCCGCGAAGGAACAAGAGATAAGTTTCGATATGTGGTTTAGGCTACGACCTGTAACCAAAGTCCGAACAACTTACTCTAGAACAAACAGAAACAAATACAAAATTGGACAACGTCTATGGGAGGACCCTGATTTGGGTGTTTCTTGGACTGTTAGTGTCGCCCGATGAGAATTAAAGATTTGAAACCAGGGACGTTAATGATAGCTTTTGATGGCGGTCGTCCTAGCGCTCGCAGGATAGCTTTTATATTGGGCACGAGCTCGTGCCCGCATATTTACCTAGGCGCCAGAACAATTAAGGTTGTTGAAACCGATCAAAACTATATGGATGCATCAATAGATCACGCTTTTAAAGTTTATGAATAATAGGAGATTTTAATGACACAAAAGATAACGGAAGGAGCAGAGCTACAAACAGTAGTTGACAAAGCTATAAGCACATTAGTTGGAACAATCTCTTCAACATTGGGGCCAAAGGGTCGTAATGTCATCTTGGGTGACGGAAAAGCTCAAGTTGTAACAAAGGACGGTGCGACGGTGTCTCGTTTTATTGCGCCCGATGATCCAACAGAGAATGTTATTGTGCAGATTTTAAAACAAGCTGCAGAGAAAACAAATAAAGAAGCCGGCGATGGCACCACAACAACCACAATTCTGGCAGGCGCGTTGCTTGAAGAAGCTCGCGAATATTTGGAAGATGGGTTGTCTGTAACAGAAATTCGAAACAGCATGACAGAAGCTGTGACACGTGTTTGCCGCATAATTTCAGAACAGTCCCGAGCCATCGAAACGATTGAAGATATTGAAAACATCGCAACAATCGCAGCCAACAATGACCGCACGATAGGAAAACTTATAGCGCTGGCTGTTGATAAGGTTGGTAAAGATGGAGCAATAAAGATTGAAGAGGCACGCAGTTTGGAGACGCGGGTTGATGCTGTGGATGGTTTTAGATTCCCCGGCGGAATTTGTGCATCAAAGTTTATAACTGAGCCTCGCTTGGGTTTGTTGCGATATGAAAATCCATTATTGTTAGTAACAGACCACCCGATTGAACTTGTGGCAGATATCCTCCCAGCTTTGGAAATTGCGAACAGAGAAAAGCGACCAATCGTCATAATTGCGGAGAGCATTGTGGATCAAGCTTTAGCTTCTTGTATCTATAATATTGAGCGTGGCACAATGAAGGTCGCCGCCTGCCAACCAGCTAGATATGGCGAGGAGCGTCAAGCAATCTTATCGGATCTTGCATTGGCGTCAGGTGCGCGATTTATTTCACGTGGGGCAGGCAACAAATTAAGTGAAATAACACTCAACGACTTAGGTTCAGCCACCTCTATAGAAAGTTCTAAAGCCTTCACGGTCATTGCGAATCCGTGTGGTGATGCAGGGAAGGTAGAAGAGCAAATTGAACAGCTGAAGGTTGAAATACAAAATACAGATGACATAAAGCAATGTGAGAAAATACAGGACAGAATTGTTCGGTTGGCAAGCAGCATTGCGATTATTCGTGTTGGCGGTGCAACGGATATTGAAGTTGTTGAAAAAAAGCATAGAATTGAAGACGCATTAGAAGCTGTGCGTTCAGCTCAATTTGAGGGAATTGTCCCAGGTGGAGGCGCTACATTCTGGAACATTGCTGATACAATGAGCCATGAAGATGACGTGGGGTCCAGGATCATTTCTGAAGCTATAAGAGAACCAATGGCGGTTTTGGCTCGGAACTCTGATTTGTTTTTAGATGATCTGATCACAGATTTAAACAACGATCAATGTATCAAATGGCCTGATGGAATTGTGGTCGATGCTTATGAAGAAGGAATAGTTGATCCAGCGAAAGTTTTGCGTTGCGCTTTGCAAAATGCAGCGTCAGTCGCCGGCACATTATTAACCGCAGCTTCGGCAGTGGTTCAAGAGGCATAAAACCTATTTATAATATGGGAACTAAAGACGCGACGAATAATGTTTTGAACTGGGCGTGGAAGATACTATCAATTTTGGTTATACCTACAATGGTTTGGGCAGCTTCACTCAATAGTACAGTGAATGTTCAAGCAACAAAAATTGAAGCATTGGAGATATCTTCTGCTAAGCACGACGAAACTTTAATTACAATTGCCAGAATGGATGAGAGATTAAAGAGCATCCAGCGGATAGTAGAAGAGATTAAAGTTGAGCTCGGCGATAAGTAACAAAAAGTGGTTCTTTTTGGGTTTATTGGCTTTGTTCTTGGCCGGTGATGCCACAGGTCAACCTGTTTCATTAAAGCCTTGCAAAGTCACAGAAAGTTGCGAAAATCTCACAAAACAAATGAAAGAGATTGACAAGGGCACAAAAAAAATAGAGCAAGACCTGCAAGAGCTTTTGAGAGTTCTGCGAGAGAGAAACAAGAGCAAAGAAAAAGCCAAACAGGATCCCTAATGCTTGTAAAAGTTATGAAGACAGTAAATCTGGACAATGTGCCAGATTTTCTTTTGTCTATTTTAGAAGAAATAAAACATTTAGATTTAGAGTCCATAAAACACTTTATGGCTGAAGGTAACTTTTTGGCTGCTGCAAAAGCAGCTGCTGCAGCAAAAGAAAATTTGCATTTATATATTCAAAAAATGGACGATGTGCAGCGCCTTTTGGTGCAATACCAACAGATTTTGGCTGATGTGCTTGAGCCACCGCAGGAGGAAAACAAAGAATGATGTTGACAGAAGTAGTTTTCGATGGTAGTGTCTACTCATTGGAGGCAAGGACCCTGAACCCAGCCACTGTCACAGGCTGCAAACCGTGCCGAGTTACTAAGCGGCTCCTGGCCGAAGGGAAGCTCCCAGCTGGTTTGGACCCTCGACTTTCTTTCACAAGGGTCTTGACTTTGGATGGTGAGTCTGTTATAGTCGTGGGAGAAGTTGCAAAGGTGCACGAAAAGTTGTTTGGCCGCAAGTCAAGACTTTTGTTGGGCTAAGCATCAAAGATCCTAATTAGCTTAGGATGAATGTAAAACTGTCAATTAACGAGACTAAAGAATCTACGGTAACTCTTTGGGCCACTCGGGTTCTTATGACATATGATCCGCGCCGTAACCTTACAACAGAGATTTTAAATAATATACGGGCTCTTCAGGGTATTACAATTGTTAATATCGAAGCTAGCCCAGCAAACGCTCCTAACAGTACCAGTGCAATTGTAGAATTAAAAATCAAACTTATTCCATCGCCGATGAGCATTGAAGGGTTCCATCGGTTCTTGTTTGCGAAAATCCAATCAATCAGAGGCATCAGAAGCTTTAAGTTCATCGGCCAACCAAAAAAAATAATTTAATCATTCATGCCGCAAGTTATTTATCCAAATGACGTGAGGAGAATTAAGTTGGATAAAATGATTCATGATTTTTTGGGTAATGCATATCAGCAAGTGTGCATTAAACATATCACGATAGAAGAAGACATTGAAACGAGTGTGAAATGCACTTTAATTGTTGGTGATAAGTCCTACAAAATCAATGCCTCGGGAAATGGTGTTATCAATACGCTTTATTCTGCCATTCAAAAAGAAACTGACTTGTTCAAAGAGCACCTCTCTTTGGGGGAAATTACTTTAAAGTCTCTTTCAGTAGAAAAGTCACCTTCTTGTGGCGCGGTCGCCAAGCTTGTAGTAGAAAATTCGGAAAAAGAAGCAACAATATTTACAGAAACTGGCCCTTCTATTGTCAACGCAAGTGTTGCAGCTCTCCTCAAGGTTCTTGAATATTTCATGAATGCTGAACGTGTCGTCGTTCAGCTGCTCAATTGCATTAAAGATGCTGAACACAGGAAGAGACATGATTTGGTAGACAAGTATAAGCTGCAACTATCTGGTATAATTTGCAACACATCTTACACAAGGACCCTAGAAAGGGCTCGGGCTCAGAGAGAGAATGATAAATGCTAAAACACGTTACGATTGAAGACATTTTTGATGAAGGCAGGCTTGACTTAGTTGAGCATTGGGACTTGGAAGCTCACACAGCGTTTGTTTGCAAGGTTGTCAAAAATAAAGCTTTGTATGAAGAACTGACTTCAAAGCAAATGCAGAACTTTGTAAACTATTGGGGTGTAGTGCCTAATGAACTAATGGCTGAACTCTACCGCTGGCTTGGACTTGCCAAGACTCTTCATAATATAGAGACTTGGCATCGAAGTGAAATTCAACAAGACAAGTTGCCTGGGAAATTTAAGGGCAAAGGAACTTATCCTGTCAAGAATTGTATTGTGGATGCCCATAACTCTGACCCAAACATGAATGAACGTTGGGAAGGAGCTGCTGAAAGGATTAAGAATGAAATTCAAAAAGAAACGCCTTGAACAACTAGCAGATTTCCTCGCAAGTAAAAAGGTTGCTTATGCAATCTTGGTATCTTGGGTTGCAGTTTGGTCTGTTTTGGCAGTCTTAGTCATTTTTTACTTGGAAAAATAATGATTTCACCAAGAACATATGCCAGCCGAGAATATGAGCTTGGTGACTTGGTCTGCCGTGATTTTCAACCAAAAAATTCAAGCAAGCCATCATATCCTCAGAAAGGCATCATCGTGCATCGTGTGACTGGCTTAGACGGCACCTTTAGATCATTCGGGGTTTTGTGGGTTTACGAAGAAGAAGGCTGTTGTGCGGTGACAACAATAAATCCCATATTGCTAAATAAAATACAATAAACAAAGTTCTTGACAATCAGAATCAATTCTGATACATTCTAAATTGGCGGTCCATTCTGACAGCCAATCATTGATAATATAGCCGGACTATAAGGAGAATTCTTGGATGGCTATCTGTTTTAAGCAATTTTTGAAGATTCTGCCAGCGATTTGTGAGCAGCGTCAACCCATTTTGATGCGAGGTGACACAGGCATTGGGAAGTCCCAGCTGGTTTATCAACAAGCTGAGAAAATGGGCATGCGCGTCATTGAGTGTCGTGCAGCTTACATGACTGAAGGTGATCTTTGCGGTTTGCCAATTCTCATTGAAAAGGGCACAAACCCAGACGGTTCGGCCAGACAATGTACAATGTTCGGGCCACCTGACTGGCTTTTGGATGCTTGCGATGAACCAGTAATTTTGTTTTTGGATGAGATTGACCGAGGCGTTCTAGAGGTTCGTCAAGGGTTCTTTGAGCTCACTGGTTCGCGAAAGCACAAGGGCCACCCTCTTCACCCAGGAACAATTGTTTTCGCAGCTATCAACGGTGGCGAAGGCGACAATGATTATCTTGTGGGTTCCATGGATCCTGCAGAGCTTGATAGGTGGTGGATTTTTGATCTTGATCCTACAGTGCAAGATTGGCTCGATTGGGCCAAAGGCAATCCCGATATCCACAGCACCGTCTGGGATTTCATCTCAAGGAACGATGGTCACCTAGATTACAAGGGGATTCACGAGCCTGGCAAGATTTATCCTTCCCGGAGATCTTGGCATCATTTCTCGAAGGTGGCAAAGATGTCTGGGTACTTAACAGAAGAATATGCGAAGAGCATTTCTAAAGGGGAAGGTGCTAAAATTTCCATTCAAGACAATCTTGACATTATCAATTTGGCAGCTGCCAAGGTTGGATGCGAAGCTGCTGTAGCTTTTACAGATTTTCTGTCTACATACAGATTTCGAGTGACAATCGAAGACATCTTCGATAACGGCAAGCTTGATTTGATTGAAAAATGGGACTTGCCTGACCATATTGCGTTTGTTCGAAAGATTGTCAAGGAGCGTTCCTTGAACGGTGTGTTGACTCCGAAACAGATGCAAAACTTCACAAACTATTGGGGCATGGCGCCTCCTGAGCTAATTACAACGGTCTTCAAGGAGCTGGGTATCGCCGAGACAACGGAAAATATGCAAGCTTGGCATAAGAGCTCAATTCAGCTCGATAAGTTGCCAGGAAAGCTCAAGGGCGAGGGAACAGTCATGGCCAAGTATCGTATTGTTGATGCTTTTGGTCTGGATCCAACCTTGGCAGAGCGTTGCGCAGACATTGCAGAGCTTCGTGGCTCTGATGATGAGGAAGAAGACGAGGAGGCTTCGTCAGCTGAGGCTCCAGAGGCGGCAGAGACAGTAGAGGCAAAGCCTGCAAAGAAGAGCCGAAAAAAGAAGCCAAAGGCTAAGGCAACCAAGAAAGAGTCGGAGCCTGCCGCCGAAGAGCCAATGATTCTCAAGGCGGCTGAGTGAAAGCAAGAAGAAATAATCAAATAGGACTTTAGATGATATGGGTGGATACAACCTTCGATATTTCTCACAGAGCTTGTTGTTTCCTGAACCTCTATTTGCTGCTTTCGCGCGGCATGTGACGAAGGTGGCCACAAGAAAGATCCCGACAGCAGCTGCAAGTTTTAACAAAAATTCATTGAGATATGAGTTATTGTATAATCCTGATTTTTTTAAGTTGCTGATTGAAAAGCACATTTCGGTGGACGCGAATGAGTTACCTGAATCGTGGTGGAACTCAGGCGGACAAGCTCTGTGGGATGAGATTAGCAACTCTACAAACAAAGATGAGACAACCAGACTTGTCACGGAAGAATGGTGCATAAAAGCAGCAAATTTCCCTGGCTGGAAGGTAGGCGCAGCGCGCAGTTCTTCTAACAATGATCCAAAGCGTTATCTTAAAGGCGTGCTTATGCACGAACTATATCATATGCTTCTTGGTCATTTGTCGTTCCGTTGTCCTTCTTACGGTGTGACACAAGGGTGGAATATTGCAACGGATTTGGCCATAAATAGTTTTCTGGGAGATAACATTCCTGGTTGGACACTCATCCCTGGGCGACGCGCTGAGAAGCCTCATGAAGAATTGGAACAGTTCTTTGAGGGCTTCCGATCCAAAGGTAAGAAGTCCGAAGATGAAAAGAAGGAGACACCGACAGACCCGCCAGAGTGGTTGCTTGATTTGATTGAGAACTTTCCGGTCAAGCAAAGCGCTGAGTATTATTATCAGCGTTTAATGAAGGCTGCTGAAGAAAACAATTGCGCAGGTGCTCTTAATTCTTTGGTTACTTTGGACGATCATTCTTGGTCGCGCTCAGCCTCGGGATCAGAGGAAGACGCAGAGGCTTTTAGAATGTTCGCAGGCACCCGCGCGAAGAAGATACTGAAAGAAGCAGTAGAAGAATGCGAAGCTTCCTCAGGTTGGGGGAGTATACCACAGGAGATGCGTTCAATCATTCAAAAGCTTATTCAAAATAAGATTGATTGGCGCTCTGTACTAAAGTACTTCGTCGGCCAAAGTCAAAGAGCTTCAAAGTCTTCTTCGATGAAGAGAATCAACAGGAGATATCCGTATCAGCATCCTGGAACGAAAATCAAGCGGCATGCAAGAATTGCCATTTCGGTTGATCAGTCCGGCTCTGTTGGCGATGAAATGCTACAGTTGTTCTTTGCAGAATTGACAGCTTTGGCACGGTTGGCTGAGTTTACTGTAATACCTTTTGATCATGGCCTTGCTGAGTCTGATATTTTCGTCTGGCGCAAGGGACTAACTTTGCCTGAATGGAAACGTGTTCGCTGTGGTGGGACCGATTTCAGCATTCCGACACAGTTTGTCAACGATGGAAAGTTCGATGGCCACATCATATTGACTGACATGCAAGCTGATAAACCAATTCGTTCAAAGTGTCACCGCATGTGGATGACAACACCAGGTTGTAATGTCCCGTTTGAGATTAATGAACGTGTATTGGTCATAGAATGAATAATAAGGAATGTGAGGAGATAGAGCCTGGTGATTTGATTTTTGGAAGTGCTCCTATATATTATCCGCATTTTCGATTTGTTTTGGCCGCTGGAGCCGACCGGTACAATTGTTTAATGATTAACATCAGTGACGGTAAAATGTGGTTTTATGAAACAGGCTATCTCGTCGGACGTGACTTAATTAAACTCCCTTGAAAAGGAAACAAATGCCGATTGTAAGGTTCATAAAAAATATAACTTCGGATTACTTGACAGATTATGTCATGGAGGTTAATTCTGGTTCGTTTATTAAAGAGGAGACTGTTACAGTTACAGAAACAAGGCGTCTGTCTATGGATGAGTGGGCTAAGTTTTCTTCGAACGTTTTGTTTGTCACTTCATCACTTAAAACAAATCGCTGTGTGAAGTTAGTAGGACCTGACGGGCGGAACGTTTATGTCCACAACGGATGTGTAGGATTCGGAGTTTTTGAAACATGAACTTCGAGGATCTTGATCGGATAGCAGAGTTGCGAGTAGATTTGACCAAGTGGATGAAGATTCTTGAAGCACTCAAGAATCCAACAGGAAGGCCAGGAAAGCCAACTGCTGTCAAAGTGTTCTTTGAAGAGAATGGAAACCACGGAGCAGAGGACTTTCCGGTCGATACTTATGAGGACTTGATTACAATAGTAAAAAAGAAGCTTGAGTTAGTAACTCAAGAATTAAAAGAGCGCGGAATCATTCTTCCGGAAGAGGAGAAACAATTGGCTTTTGAAGCTTCCGGTGGTCTGTCTGTTGTTGAACCAAAATCTGGGCTCTTGTCGATTTTTAAAAAGAAATGAACATTCAAATACTGAGCGATTTGCATCTGGAGTTCCATAGCGATAACGGGGATAGTTTTATCTCTTCGATGGATTCAACAGATGTAGATGTCCTTGTGATTGCGGGTGATTTAGGCACCAGCACGGTTTTGCCAGAAGCTCTTCGCCAGTTAACAGATAAATTCCCGCACGTCGTGTATGTCGCTGGCAACCACGATTATTGGGGCTCAACGTTTGATATTCTCCATGACACACTGGGAAAGCTGAACGATGGCATCAGCAATTTGCATTGGCTTAATCATGATGTTGTCACGATTGACAATCAGCGTTTCGTGGGTTCTTGCTTGTGGTTCAGGCAATCAACAATAGATGCTGGCCAGCATATGGTAAATTTCACAGACTTTCATTACATTGGCGGTTTTGTTGACCGCGTTTATAAGGAAAACAAAAAAGCAATTGATTTCTTTACTCACAACTTGAAAGAGGGTGATATCGCGATAACGCATCATTTGCCCAGCTTTGCTTGCGTGGCGCCTAACTGGGTTGGTTCTCCCCTCAACCGCTTTTTTGTGTGTGACATGGAAGAGATAATTAAGAAAACAAAGCCAGTTCTTTGGGTCCACGGGCATACTCATGAAAATTGTGATCTTGTGCTCGGACAAACTAGGCTCGTTTGCAACCCATTTGGGTATCTGGCCTGTGAAGAAAATCAGCGCTACGCAGAAAAACTTATTATTTCAGCTTGACATTGCGTCACAGCTGTGATATGCTTATTAAAAGGTGGAAGATTGGATGGCCAGTAAAGAGCAAACACGGGAGCAAGTCAGAGAGACCTTGGCATGCAGCGAACATAACTGCGTTGCAACAGATCGTAGATTAAAGTTTCCTTCCCAGGCTGAATTGGCTGATTATGGAGGCTCAAGGAAAGCAGCAATTAACTTCTTTTGTAAGACATGTATGGGTGATGCTGGCCGTTGCCAAAGTGTGGGCTGCATTCTTTATCCTTTCTGTCCTATTGCAGAAACTGTAATGGCCAATAACAGGCGACACGGCGAGACTGATCGCCATGGCAAGTTCTATGCTCCGTCGCCGAAGCAATATAAAGTACTGAAGCTTGCAAAACAGTTGCCAGATAAGGATTAATTCACGAGGAATGAAATGAAGTTTTTAATCTTTCTATCCGCATTGATGATGTTTGGGTGCCGTGATGTTACTCAAACTCAAAAAGCGGCAAAGTCTTACGGTCAAGAACACTGCACAGAGTTTGTGGTTGACTGTTTCAGGGGAGGAGACACCGGCGCACAATGTTTGATGCTGTGCTTAACGGGCTCCACAATATCAGCTAGGACTCTTCGTTGTTATGACGAACTCGGTGGCAAAGTTGGGGTGATTTGTACCTCTGTAAGACAAGTGTCAAGCCCGCTCAGGGCCAAGGATTATTGCGAGGGTTGTTCTCAAAATAATGAATAAGTCTAATTAAAACAGACTCCTTCCGGTGGCTAAGACCGATAACTTAGAGGGGGCGCGGCTCAAATCGAGACCGGGCAGCGATGATGAAGGTGGACGGGTCGTCATCGCATTCTTCTTATTAAACAACAAATAAAAGGAGGTTGCTGCGTATGCGCGACAGTATCAAGAAACCAGAAGTTCGGATCCAACTGGAAGAGGAGAATGCGCGCCAAGCAGCATTAATAAAGCAACTAAAAGCCAAGCTGGCCGGTGATATGAGATTTGAAGTTACGGAAGACCAAAGAATCGCAGTTATTGTTCCTGCTCGGCGCGGTCGCCGATCAGCTTTTTCAAGTGCCACTTGGAGAGCAATTATTCAGCGCAGTTCCGAAATCCTTGAATTATGCGATCATCTTGAAGCTAGCGAATCAACATCTAGTGAGCTTATAGCAGCAGAGTAAAGAAATGAATAAAATGGATCAGTTTCAAGAATTGTACAAAGCCGTGAAAGATTTTTATTCAAAAAAGGCAGCAGTCGAGAAAGCCTTGAAGACAAATACCTTAAAGGCCATTCAAGATGCAGCTGCAGACGAAGACGCAGAAATCCGCCGTGTTGTGGCTGGGTCTCCACGCATTAGGACCGAATTCCTGAAAGCTTTCGTAAAGGACCCAGACTGGACAGTCCGTGCTGCAGCTGCCAGGAATTCAATGAGCGGCAGAGAAGTTCTAACACACTTTTCGTACGATGAAGATCATCGTGTTCGCAGCGAAGTTTTGGGGAATTTGAATGTAACTGCGGACATAGTCACAAGGTTGGCTGGAGACGCTAACGAGATTGTGCAGCAAAGAGCCATAGACCATGAAAGGTTGCCACGAGCTGTCTTAATGAGGATGGTAGAAGAGCTCATACCAGCCGCAGAAGTAAGTGTGTTCCTGCGTTACAAAATCGCAAATATGTTAACCGGAAGCCCAGGGGCGACAGAAGAGGTTATCATGAAACTTTCAACGAATAATGACCCAGCGATTCGTCGCATCGTGGCCGACGGTCGATGCTCCAAGGCACTAGCGCGGCTCGCTGATGACGCGAATATTACAGTTGTTTCTGCGGTTGCTTATAACATGGCCACACCAACAGATGTTTTGTCGGGACTGGCCAGCCATCCTGAATCTGATGTGCGTTCATTGGTTGCAAAGAATCTTTCAACACTCTCAGCTGATCTGGAATTGCTAGGAGAAGATAAGGAAGATGAAGTAGCTTATTCTGTCTATATGAATCCTAGTACATCAGCTGAGCTACGTCAAAAGTTAGCTAAACGAAAAATTGAAATAACGTTCGAACAAAGATTCGCGGATGAAGAAGATCACTGTGGTTGCTGCGGCTAGCTTATGCACAAAACATATTTAATCGCTGCCATTATTACTGGAGTTCTATTTTGCTTGGCGCACGGGTTGTTTTAGTCGTTGCCTTGGGGCTTATTTTAAACCTCGCTTGTAATGATCTTGGCCAAAGTGACATTGAAAGTGATGCTCACGTTGGTGAATTAAGAGAGAAGTTTGATTCTTTTATTGATGCGCTCGATGCCGATCTAACTTCGTCATGGGATTCTTCTGATGGAGCAAATGAAATTTCAGTTTTGACTGATGGAAGTTCGTTCATTTGTAATTTGCATGAAACGCGCAGCTGCCAAGTAGAAGGTCTCTTCGGAGCCTGCAGTCAAGGGATGCAATATTGTGTTCTTGATGGCTGGGGACCTTGTCACCAAAGAGAGCAGCGTTCCCGAGAGTCTTGCAATAACATCGATGACGACTGCGATGGCCTCGTGGACGAGCCACATGATAACAACAATAGCAACTTTGATCGTATGACCGTTGCTTGTTACGATGGTCCCGATGGCACATTGAAGATCGGAGAGTGCTATGGCGGTTATCGCATCTGCCGCTGGGGTGATTGGTCCACCTGCATCGGCCAGGTGCTTCCACGAGAAGAGCAATGTGACGGGCTCGACAACGACTGTGATGGGGACACCGACGAAGGCTTAACAAACGCTTGTGGAGAATGCGGTCCTGCCCCTCGCGAGCTTTGTAACAACATCGACGATGACTGTGATGGAGAGGTTGATGAAGGCACTGGTGCGTGCGTTTGCGGCAACCCCTTATACCAACCAATTCCCGAAGCTTGCGACGGAGCGGACAACGATTGTGACGGTAGAATAGACAGAAATCCTGATGGTACACCTTTAACCAAACCCTGCGCGACAGGACAAGGGCACACATTAGAAAATCCAAATGTCTTGGTTGACGAACAGCTTCCTGAATATCCACTGGGTGTTGCATGTGCTCCTGGATTGTCTCGATGCGATTCACGCCTTGTAGACGGAAACGAAGTCTGGGGTTACTTTGAGTGTGAAGATGAAATTGCGCCTGGCACCGAACATTGTAATCTCATTGATGACGACTGTGATGGTGAAGTTGATGAAGACTTTGTCAATATACAGCTTATTGGCCAAGTTGTTCTTGCGATCGCCATCGATGTGTCCGGCAGCATGGAGGCTCGGGAAATTAGCAATGGTGTCGCAGCAGGTGTTCAGATCATACAGAACTTTGATGCTTTAGGCTTGAACGATGCAATCTGCTGGCTTGTATTCTCCATCTCGGGCTCACATCCATACAGTCTAATGCCACCTACAAGAGGTTGCCTTCCAGGTATAGATCACCGAGGAGATAATTTAGATGCTATGACAGCATTGCAGAGCTTTATCCATGAGCCACCACATGGAGCTTCTGAAGAATATACTGGAGATCTAATCTTTGACTTCGCTCGGGATGATATACTGGATACTGACGGAGACGGCGCTATTGATGACCCACAATGGTGGTTTACACCTTATCAGCGCGGCGGTCAAGGTGGCATTATGTATCCGCTGCGGAACAGAAAATTAATAATAGCTGGAGACGAGGGCATGCAGGGCGTTGTACCAATGGAGCAAGTGCTCCAAGCTAAAGAAGACGCACAAATTGAAGTCCATCTTATCTCAGTGCCAATGCATAACGGTTTTAGTGTGGAAGAGTCTTACGGTGGCGCAGCAGATTATTTCTATCCATTGCGTGACGGTGCACAAGCTGGCCAAGGGATCGCAGAGGCGATCCGGATTATTGAGCAGGATTTACAATGTCTTTTGAGATGAACTGCAGCGACGGCCACACTGTCGAATCAGGTGATTTGTTATATTATAAACCCGTGGGCGGCTGGGTCTTTCTGTTGCTAACGACTAGCTTTGAGTCTTATGGCCTTGGGTGTTCAAAAAACGGCGAGGTTCATTTTAGGATGCGGAAAGTTCCTTGGCCAAAATTTTATTGGACAAAGTATTAATGGTTGTGATCGTTGCTGTCGGCGCATATTTCTTAATGTGCCACACTCTTAACAAGATGGATTGAAAGGAAAAAAGATGAAGATTGAATATCGTTCTGTTAGGGAGCTCAATTCCCAAACTGGCAAACTTGATTTGCGTGCAACGCTGGCTATTGTTCGTGATGTTGATGCCGATGGCGGTGTTTATGTCGGCACAGCTTTCTGCTCTGACGAAGATCGCTTTAGCCGGAAGCGCGGCCAGCTCATTGCAGGTTCTCGCGTGAAGACGTTGCGTGCCTTTGTAGCCACTGCCAACCAGAAGCCTGTGAGCGGCACTTATTTCTTCAAGTCGGAAGAGCTCTTTCAGAGTTTCACCAAGGCTTGTCGAAACAATGTCAGGAAGACTTTCAAGGACTTGGGGCTCTTCAAAGATAAAGCGGGCAGCTCCAAGTCATGAAATCTTTTGATGTCATTGCAGCTGCAGATGAACAAGGCGGAATAGGGAAAGACGGCAAAACACCGTGGCATATTCCCGGGGAATTGCGATGGTTCCGAGAAGTCACAACAACTTGCAGCGAAAATAAGAATGCTGTCATAATGGGTCGGGTTACTTGGGAGTCTCTGCCTAACAACGTCAAGCCGCTTAAAGGGCGTGTAAACATTGTTGTTACAGCATCTCGTGAGCTTGAGGGGGCCATGACAGCGAAGAGCCTGCAAGAAGCATTGGATTACTCCTGGGAAAACCCCGAGATTGCCAATGTTATCATCATTGGCGGTGCGCTGCTTTACAAAGAAGCTCTCCTGCATCCAAATTGCGGTTATCTGGTACTATCAGTCATCCCAGGGGATTATGGCTGTGACAAGTTTATCGAAGTCCCAGCATCTTTCAAGTTGATTGGCTCAAGATCCCATAAAGGGTTTACAGTCAATTGTTTCGTGAGGGGGCGTTAACAATGGAGTCTGGTGATTTGGTATACATACCAGATTTTGATTATTTTGGAAATACGTATCCAATAAAAACAGATTCAGAATATCGAGCATGGAGTGGTTTACTGATAGCGATTGATGAAACCCGTCCATCCACAATAGTTCTTACACTTGAAGGCAAAATGATCTTTGAAAAGAGCGTTAAATATTGGAAGCAACTGAGTGATTGTCATTAATAATACCTCATTCTAACCATATCAAAATGGTGTCAACAAAATCAAATAATGGCATGGTTAACCAATTTACAAATTCATTTGTTTGCTTTATGATCTAAACATAACTCAGGAGGTTATGTTATGGACTTCTTTTTTCTTGCAAAGCTTACGCTCTCAGTTGCTATCTTGGCTCCCGGTTTGGTTTTGTTGTCTGTCCTGCTGTTTGTTGGTTTATTGATGCTTTTGGAGAAACTGAATGTCTTCGAAATTCGAGCCGGGCGGAATGGTCATACATGAAGGATGGCAACGGGATATAATTTTCATTCTTGGCCCAGGACGCCGCAAGGGGAGCAAAGTTGTGTGGCTTTGTGATGTGGTACTTGGAGAATCCGGAAACCTACTTGTAACCGAGTTTGTAGACGACGCGCTTCAGGGTACAAATGATAATTATTACCCTTGACACCACGATAGTTCTGTGCTAGAATCATCATCTATCATCAATTGAAGGAGACTTCTCATGGCCCTTTGTGACAAGTGCGAGCAACCGAAGGTCGACTCTGGCCTTCGCCGCTGTTTCTGCGTTGTCAAAGAAACTGTTCATCCTGCGTCGTCAACAGATCCTGTGTACATAACAGAAGAAGAATGGTGGAAGTTGCCATGCGGGATATTCGTATCTGGCAGGACACATTTATATAGGTTATACACTCCCAAACCGCTCAGTGCCTGGGGGCATCGCTTGGCCACTTGCATAAAAGTGAAAAAAGATTGCAACTTGTTCCCTATTCCTGGGGAGGAATGTCAACTAGGATCGCCCGATTACATAATGGCTGAAGCCGGCACGTCGGCTTGGAAGCTTGGGGATCACATTTCATGATCAAAGCAGCTTTCTTTCTGATTATGACACTGTTCTTGACCGGTTGTCCAGAAGAAGACTGCGATCAAACATCGAACCCACATGATTACGATCGCATTGAAACGATATGTGATACGACAAGGAAGAGCAGCTGCGAAGAAACAGCTTGTGGCGATGTTTGTCAGCTGACAATTCGTGAATACTGTTATGAGAATCATTATTGCCGAGGTCGCTTAGTGAACTCTCCATATTCTTCGTATTAAGGATGATAAGATGTATGTTGTTGGTTTTGATTCTGAAGATGAGCGCAATATAATAGATTGGACCATTGACGCCTTTGAGCTCAGAGAAAACTCTGAAGCAGTCACGAAATATGAGATCTTGGCTGCAATTGGTTGGTTATATGATTACAGTGAGTCAATCTTTTTTCTTCTGGGTGACGAAAAAGGTCTTTACGAAGTTCATGGTTCTCATTGCAGCTGCCATGGCTTTGAAGATCAGTGGGATCCTGAGTCTACAAGTCTGACTTATCTTTTTAGTGAAAAGTTTCATTGCCCTTCTTATGGTTTTACCCACGGTGATGATACTCTTGTCCTTGACTTAATTCGTAAAGAGGCGGTTGAGTGGGCAAAGAAGATGGGGTGGGATGACGAATTGGTTAATCTTGATGAGTTTCTTGTACAAAAGGCCACCAAATGTTAAAAGGAGATATAAAATGATGGTAATTGGCGATGCGATCAGAGGTCTTCAAATCCTCGAAAAGCATTTGGGATATGACTCAGACGTTAGCGTGAGCCCCGAAGAAAGTATTATCTTCGCTGGTCCTGGTTGCCTTGAAGATTGGAAAGACATGCTTTCACAAAATGAGCTAGATGTTTTGTCGTCCTGCAACTGGGCATTCTCAGAATCAGCAGAGTCGTGGTATTACCCAACAGAAGATGATTGAATAATGCTTGTTCAAGATATCAAACCTGGCATCCAGGTTATTCAGTCGATAATAGTTGGGAGGTAAGCCATTGAACAATTTCACTTACGCTGATATTAAACCTGGCATGCTTTTTGTTCATCGCACCAACTATGTTTGTTTTTGTCTGCAAAACATAAAACTTGGCAGGCTTCATCAACAAACATGGCTCACCGTCAAAGGTACTATTGATACGGGGGCAAGTTCGTCTTCGTCAAACTTAGATTTCGGTCTCTGGACAATCCATGAATAATCCATTGAAAGAGGGCTGGCATCAGCTGTCTCAAATAAAGCTCAGAAACACTCAGAAATGGGCGCTTTTTCTGTTTCTCGCGGCCAAGGTGGTGTTAACCCTCACCTTGGTATCATTTCTGTGTCCATGGCCGGTAAGGTTGACTTTTGTGTGTTTTTATGCTGGGTTAGTTATATCAACAATCGGGCTTTGCATTTATGATTGGCTCAAGTTCGAGTGCGACTTGGAAGAAAGAAATGAAGAATATAAATAAGTGGGTACAAGCTATTGCGAGCGCATTGCTCCTTCTTGTTTTAATTGGAAGGGCTTATGGGGGAATAGAGACAGCATGGTGGTCAACTATTTTTCTTACAGCTGGATTTGTTGTATAAGGAAAGAAAATGAGAAAATTAGCAACAATTAGGCGAATTAAGTCGCTTCAGCCTATACCAGATAGAGATCGCATCGAGCTGGCCAAGGTTGATGGGTGGAACGTAATTGTCAAAAAGGGAGAGTTCAACCCAGGAGATCTGTGCGTCTATTGTGAAATTGATTCTGTGCTACCAGAAAAAGAAGAATTTGAATTTCTTCGCAACAAGCGGTTCAGAATTAAGACAATGAAAATGGCTGGTGTCATCAGTCAAGGGATCACATTTCCGTTGAGCATCATGCCAGAGGATATTGAACCAGACGAGGGGACAGATGTCACGGAGTTGCTTGGTATCACAAAGTACGAAAAAGACTCAAAGCTCCCGCGGTTTGTGCATGGCCCAAGGGTTGGTCGTGACTTTCCTAGTTGCATCCCAAAGACAGATGAAGAGCGCATCCAAAACATCGGGGGCAAACACTGGGAGCAAATCAAAGAAATAGCTTTCTATCTCACGGAGAAGATCGATGGTTCCTCAGCAACTTATGCCCTGATAGATGGTGTGTTCCACGTTTGTTCGCGTAACAGAGAGCTGGACAGACCAACTGAAGGCAAGAGCTGCATCTATTGGGAGACGGCTGGCAAGTATAAAATTGAAAAGCACATGAGGCTTGCGAGCCTGGATAATGTTGCAATTCAGGGCGAGATTTTTGGACCAAAGATCCAAGGAAACCCACTGAAGGTTGAAGAAAGACAGTTTCAGATATTCTCAGCTTTTAATATTGCAGAACAAAAGTATTTTGACGTGCAAGGTTTGAAAGAAATTTTGTTCATGATGCAACCAATTGAAGGTGTGCCACTGATTAATCCGATTGGTCTTGTTTTGGAGATGTGTCCACAAGATTATATCATTGCAATGGCTGATGGATACAGTGCAATAAATCCGAAGAAGCTTCGAGAAGGAATTGTCTTTGCTTCAATGGACAACGTTGACAGTATCTATCATCCTTTTGGGCGGGTTTCTTTTAAAGCAATTTCTAATAAGTGGCTTTTGAAGCATGAGTGAGCTGAAACCTGGCAGTCTGATAATAGGTGAGCGTGATTTTGTTTTTATCCTTGACGAACCAAAACAAACAGACGAAGAATATCGGTGTAGTTATCTTTTATTGGAGCCAAATGGTGAACTTTTTGTTTATTGGTCCGACTTGCTTGATTTGTTTTCTTTAGATCAAATCTATGAATGATCTAAATTTGGGATTAAAACCTGGCACCTTGATAATTGGCCAAGGAGATTTTGTTTTTATCCTTGACGAACCAAGGTTAAGCTCACGGTGTTCGGATCAATATTTGTGCAGCTATATTTTGATCGATGGGGCTTCAAAGATAAGCATCATTTATTCTGACGCTCTTGATATGAATATATGGTCAGTTGAGGATCAAATCTATGAATGATCACAACGACTTAGAACTGAAGCCTGGTACTTTGATAATCGGTCCAGAAGATTTTGTTTTTATCCTTGAAGGACGTGGCAAGGCTATTGCTGATCATTGGTGCAGCTATATTGAGCTGCTGCGCAACGGCTGGGTCTCTGTCCGTTCCAATTCTTATCTTCCAATCCATTGGCGCACGGACAAAACCTATGAATAATCTTCGCGATATCACTTGCCCGCACAGATACAGAATTCGAACACTTGTCCTTTTCAATGGCTCATTAATATCACCTCTTTGTGGTTACGTTAGAAAGTGCATCAAATGTGGCCACATTGTTCTGGATAAAAGGCCAACAAAAGAAACAGCTTGACTTTCTGAAGTCTCTGTGCTACACTCTGTTATGTTAGAAAATGACACAAAAGAAAACTAACAAATTCAAAGCGGGTGACAAGGTCCAGCGACGCGACCCCGCCCCTAGCCTTCCACGGCCAACTCTTACTGTGAGTTCAGTGGGCATTGAGCCCGGACGTGTCGGCTATCAAATTTTGCATTTTGATAGTTTGAATATGAGCGAGTCTGCTGCGCTCTTTGAGCTTTGTGAAACTGAGAATAATATGAAAAAAGGCGACTTGGTTCGAAATAAAGACTCAGCGGTCGTTGTGACTGTTCATCGTATTGAACATACAAATCCACCCAAACTTTTTTTTATAAATGCCTCGGGCGAAGAAGCCTTTTACTGGCTGAACTCTTCTTGGGAACTAATGGAAAAGAAAATTCTACCTACAACTTGGGAGTCTAACAGAATTTCTGTTAAGATTTGTGACATGTCAGATGAGCATATTACAAATGCTATAGTTGGATTTTTGCCCAAGCCCAGAACGATTTCGTCAGACCGCGCGCTGGCCGGGTTGGCGCTACTTGAGGAAGCGTGGCGGAGACACTTGGCTCTGGATATTGAGAAAGACCATATTTGTAACCTAGAAACGCTTGAGATCAGGCTGGCCAGGATTGTAGCTGAAAGTGACACTATGAATGAGCTACAGCGGGCTTGGGCACGAAAATTTGTTTCAGAATTCGATGAAGAAGATGAAGAAGATGAAGAAGATGAAGAAAACAAGGAACTTGGACAACCAACAGAAAAGGAGCTCAAAATGAGCAAGGCAAGTGAAATAACTCAAGCAGCAACTGAAGTTGCTTCTGATGTAACCAATAACCTGTGGGAAGGTGGCAAGACAGGGGCCAGCTATGCTGCAGCAAGAGAATTGCAGCAAATCGTCTTTGAAGCTGGTGGCCGGCTTGTGCCAGATTTCCTTCAGGGCATCGAAGAAGAGTGGCAGGTTTTTGGGACAGCCCTCTTGGTTCGAGGGCTAGCAGAGACAGGCATGTTCCAGCCAGAGCTTCTCAGAAACCTTAGCAACCGTGCCATTCAGGCTGTTGGTGTGCGCTTGGCTAGTGAGATCCGCCCAGAACTTCTAGAGCGCCTCCGTGGACTGGCGGAACAGGTAGAAGGAACTTCCGAATGAGCTACAGATGTCAAGTGTGCAGCGAAGCACAGCCGGCCAGATCAAAGAGGAATACCCTCCCAGCGGGCTGGCGACCGAAGGATTATCCTGAGGTTTGGGAGAGCACTGACAGGGATGGGCGGGTTACTCGCTATGAACGTTGGCCTGATGAGGCTGAGGCGTTGCAGGTGAATGGCCGCTCGTTCCCGCCGCGTGAGCTATTCAAGCCAATGAAAGTTAGTGGCTTCGGTCGCGGGTATGAGATTGTATCAGAAATCTATGTTTGTGATTCTTGTTTTGAAGAGATCCATCCGAACGAAGAGAGTGTCTAATGTCTGCACCATGGAAGCCTTGGGAGATGTTCAGCAGTTACGATGGAGACGGCGTGGCCACCGGCGGCGCAATTATTAACTTCATTGGCCTCGTCGTGGTTATTCTTGTGGCCGTGAAAGAGTCTATTGGATGGCCACTCATTGTTTGGGGCTCACTCCAAGCTGTCAGTATTTTCTCTTGGGTTATGTATCACCGAGCGCGCGGTGTTCTGAAGGCTGCCGATCTAGCTGCGAGTACGAAAAGTATTATCTTAGGGAGAAGTTTCTCAGTAAGTTATTTTTTTGCTGGTTACTTTTACTGTCTTTACTGGTTGGTGTGTTGCCAAACAGGTGGCCTCGTCAACTTCTTCGGTAATCTTGGCCAAAAGCTTGAAGATAAAGCAGCACGTTCTTATAAAGTCAAGAACAATTTGTTGGATGAAAATTCCGAGGGTCGATTGAGCATGCATGAAAACAAGGGAACACGATGAGCACATACAACTATTGCGACGCAAGGCCAAACAAAAAGAATACTGGCCTTCTCTGTCATAAGCGGCAAGGTCACGAAGGGCAGTGTGTTACTGTCAGGGACCGTGGCGAAGACTGGCAGAAACAGGGCTTGAAGTCACGCTATAGTACGATTCAGTATTGGCCAGACGCTTGGACTGAAGGAGAATCTTGAGAAATGAGAGAGGTGCGTTATGAAGAGCGCACGGGGCATCCGATGCCTCCGCTTGATGCATTGGATGATGCATCGGGTGTTGACGCAGCGACCAAGAAAAGAGTTTTGCATTAAGGAACAAAAAAATGAAATGCGCAACATGTGAATGGCCAATTAGCAGTTTTGGTCCTAGTCAGTGCTTTTGTGCTAAAACCAATGAAGATAAAGAGGGCAACCCGCAGCTTCATTCAAATCCTTTTGTTCCTATTACAGACGAAGAATGGTTCCAGCTGGCCGAAGGAACTATCGTAACAGCGTTCAGCAGAAAAATACCAGTTGAAGTGTGGACTCTTCTAGTACCCAACATGATCACCCAGAACAGCCGAGTCGCAGAATGTTTGAAAGCCAGTTGGTGCGTTCGTGGCCACAAGGAGGCAATCGTCTCACCGAGCCATTTTGGTGTGCAGTATGAATATAATTGCTGGGTTCTTGGAGATCATTGTGCGTGAATAACGAAGAACCATTGCTTGCACTTGCTGAAAAGCGCACTTTACTTGAACAACAACAAATAACAAACCTCATCCAAGAAAGTTATGAACGACACAACAAAATCATTCGTCGTTTTACAATCTTGTTTTTTGCTTGTGTTTGCTCTGCAACTTTCTTTAGTACACTTGGCTGGCTTACTTTGGATCCCTGGTACTTTGCCATTGCAAGTTTTCAATATCTCGGGGCATTCTTGATCGCCCGTCTAAGATTCGGGAAATATGCGGCGGTTCATAGGGAGTACATCGCTTTACTTTACGAGAGGCGTGCTTTATTGTGCACACGGTTCTTTATTGAAAATGCTCGTTATAACCACTTGACAGGGCCAGGAAGCTCTGCTAAGCTGTGGGACATGAGCGATGAGAGACCATTTGTTAAGGAGCGAGACTTGTGAGGAAATCGTCAGAAACGCAAGAAGAGTACTGCAATCGAGTCTATGACGAGGTGTTTAAGGATACTGCAGCTCAAGGAAGGAGCACACAACGTCAAGGCACTGTTGTATTTTGGTTTTGTGTATTCTTCACATTCCTTAATGCAGGCATGTTTGTAATAGGAGAAGCAACAGCGAATCTTATCCTTTCTTTCATTACCGCAGCATGTGCGATCATAACGCTGCTTATTAAACGTAAAGCGCTTGCAATAAACACCTTGCACCTTAATGACATTCGCCGAGCACAAGAAGATAGCAACAACCTTTTCTCTAAGATCAAAGATGAGGAAACAAAATGAGCTGGCTAACAGGTTTTGATGAATTTGAAGAGGGTGAGCTTGATCGCTTGTGCCAAGAATGTGAATGTGAACTTCCGCCTGTCCCAGATATTCCAGAGGACATAACTCTTAGTGAATTTACTGCAGAACTCATCAAAAGCCCCACTTTTTCGACAGCACAGCTTCTGCAAGAGCACTACGGCATTCACCAACCAGGTTGCAACGCGGAGCCTCTAGACTGTGGGAATCTTGGAATTCGCTATGAAATCACGAAGAGCTGTGGGGATCCTATAGCTATCTGCAGTGTCACAGAGGATGAGTTGGGGCTTTTGATGATGACGTGGAAAAGTGAAGAAGCTATTGTACCCAATGCAAAATATAGGTTTGGTGAGTAAATAATAAAATGAAGATTCGTTTTCCTGTTCAAAAACAAAAATCTGTTGCTTTTGCCAGCTTAGATCATGGTGACTGCTTTACAATTGGTGATAAAATACCTGAGGAGGCTCTTTACATGAAGATCTCAATTTCATTTGATCTTGTAGCTTATGAGCTAGGAGATGAAGTCTTTGTAAACATGCACGATGGTTCGGTGCGCCGCATAAAAACTTTTGACTCCAGGAGAGCCTCCCCGGAAGATTTCATGGTTTATCCCAGAAATGTGATTGCCAATGTTGAGATTGACCATG
Source organism: Gammaproteobacteria bacterium (assembly GCA_003354005.1). Classification (GTDB taxonomy): domain Bacteria; phylum Pseudomonadota; class Gammaproteobacteria; order PIWD01; family PIWD01; genus PIWD01. Next base: position 27,336 of record PIWD01000019.1, read on the forward strand.
AAACCAAAGAGCAACAAAAGTATGGTTTCTTTTCAGCCAAAGCAGCTGAAAAGTGGGGATCGAGCCTTTGGAAGACGCCCAGCGGAGCAGAGGTTGAAGTCACTTGTGTGAGCACAGATCAAGAAATTCCATCTGGGTATCTTTGGGCTGATACTGTTTGCAGGGGCGCTGTAGTTAGTTATTCCAGAGAAACAGTTCCTACACGTCGGATTCGTCAAATGGGAGTAATCAAATGAAGCAAGGTACTGTAAATTGGGACGAGATGCCTCTTGGCAAGATTCCCGATAATGTTTTGGCCAAGGAACTTGACTGCTCAAGAACTGCTGTGTACTTGCAGCGCAAAAAGCGAGGAATAGCAGCTTATGAAGCTTATACAGATATCAATTGGGACGAGGTGCCCCTAGGTGACGCGCTTGATAGTACGATTGCGCAAGCTTATGGATGCACAACGGGGGTGGTAAAACAACAGAGGGTTATGAGGGGAATTGCCCGCTTCAGCTGGAAAATAGCAGATAGAATCGGTGACGAAGTTTTGTCCAGTCACGTAACAAATGGTATACTCGCACAAAGATTTTCTTGCAGTGAGGAGACTGTAAGTCGAGCCAGAAGAGAGAAGGGCTTTGCTCGTCCCCATGGTTGGCGAAGGTGTTCTGGCATTAATTGGGATGAGTGGCCACTCGGTGACACTACAGATGGCCAAATAGCACGACAGATAGGTTGTTCGAAGGTGTCAGTGTGGAAAGCCAGAAAGGCCAGGGGAATTCCGGCTTATCAGGGCGACATTTGAGAACAAAATGGGAGTAATCAAATGTTTTTGATTGTTGGATTGGTTTTTGTTATTTTGAAGCTCGCAGGTGTTGATCCAGTAGCTCATTGGGATTGGGTTTTGGTGACACTGCCGCTCTGGCCAGAGCTCCTGTGTCTTTGCTGGAAACATATGGGATAACAAAATGGACATTGAAAATAACAAACTAAGATTCTGGCTCGGCGACCAAGTCTTCGCTCGAACTAGCGAAACAACCAGGTGGCATGCCCCGGTAGCTATTGTTGTTGGGACTCGACTAAACTTGAGCTGCGCGCCTGAGTGCTCGTCTTTAGAAATTAGGGTAGCATGGTATGGAGAGATCTTGGGTCTACAAACTGGTTGGTACCCAGCTGATTATTACACAAGAGAGAGACCAGAAGTCCTCGATCCAAAGCTTGAGGCAATTCTGTCTGACACTTTGGATGTCCTAGAGGCAATGTGATAACACACATCATAGGAGTATAGTGTTATGGGTTTTAGAGTTTTGACATTGGTTGCAATCTTGGGTTGCATCACTGTTCCAAATGTGGCAGCTGCCGAAGAAGAGGTTGGTTGCCATCCAGAATACGGGCTGCAATGTCCAGTTTTCTGTGAAGATTTCGGAAGTGCTGATATGGCATTTCCATCAAACAACGCAGAGGCAGACAATTTCATTTCAGATTCGTTTCTGTGTTTGAATAATCAAGTGATTCTTCCTGGTTATTCAAACCCGTCTCCACCATTTAATGCCTTTGTGATGACTTGTGATTTCACAACATTTGTGCCAGTTTACGGTGAGCAATATGGTCACATTAGATGTGATCTTAGCAACCAATCATTGGGAACAATTGATCCGTTCTATGACTCAAGAATTGAAAGAGGTGCGCTGCACACATTGCTGGTGATGCCATGAAAGAAATAACTCTTACTATTGTCGCAATTTCAGCTCTAGCCGTAACAGCTTGCTGGACAATGCAGCAACTTCCATCCCCGGTCGCAGGCGGTGATCCCGGCAGGGTTGACGCAGCAGAGCCATTTCACGATCGTTCTGGTTCAAACTCCAATCAAATGACCCCCCTTCACGGTTCGTCTGACTGGTATTGTTGGGATCAGCATGCTCAATCTTTTGTTCGTCGTGGAGTGCCGTTGGCTGATGCAAGAAAGGCAGCGAACGGTTCACATCAGCACTGTGATCAGGCTCGATGGGTCAATAGTGGCGGTGGCGAGATGGTTCAAGCATGCGAACTAGGTACATGCCCACCAGCGGATGGCAATATACACGATCCTTATTGGACGAATTTCTGGTGGGCTATTGACGCTCCACACCCATGGCAGACCAGCGATTATTAATCCACAGAAATCTCACCTTAA
>PIWD01000052.1 GCA_003354005.1 Gammaproteobacteria bacterium
GCGTACTAGCAAGTAAGCTTGCAAGTACAAGGCTTTTTCGTACACATGTAGTTTTCATAATTTATTCCCTTAATTTTAATTGATATCTTAATTTGTCACCTGTGCCTGTCACAACTGTCATATTATATAGGTGGCGACCCAAGTTCAATGGATGAGTCTTTGCTCACCACTTTTTTCTTCTTCACAGCAAACACATCACCTATTTACAACTACGCACACTATGCAATAAGAGTCGGGAAAAAGCAACCTTGTTTTTTTGCAAAAAATATCTTGAAAATCTGACTGACACCTACTGACATCTGGCAGCCCCTCTATAATTAGAATTTCTGATCATATTTTTACAGTTATTGTCAAAGCTGTGGACATATAGGGTATGCGGATATAATGTCACAAAAATATTTTAGTGGCAGGGCATGCCGTTTTAGCATGTGGAGAGATGGCATTAGCTGATTTGATGAAGCAGGAACATCTGGTAATGTCTGACCAACAACCAGCTTAGCAATATGAATCCCATTTAAGCTAATGTAACGTATGGTTGCCTTCTGCCTATCGATCGTTTACCATGTCGGTCATGTATTATCGTCGTAAACAATATAGGTCATACGATGTCAGGACATAGTAAATGGGCAAATATACAGCATCGTAAGGGGGCGCAGGATGCTAAGCGTGGTAAGTTGTTCAGTAAATTAATTCGTGAGATTACTGTTGTTACCCGCTTAGGTGGCGACGACCAAGCAGCTAATCCACGTCTACGTGATGCTGTGGCACGCGCTCACAAGAATGGGTTGAAGCGCGATACCATAGAGAATGCCATCAAACGTGGCTCTGGCAATATGGAAGGCTGTGCCCCAGACTTTGTTCGCTATGAAGGCTACGGACCAGGTGGGGCTGCATTGTTGATTCAAGGTCTAACTGATAATCGGAATCGTGCCATAGCTGAGGTGCGCTACGTATTAAGCAAATATGGTGGTAAGTTGGGTGCTGAAGGTTCTGTGGCTTATTTATTTGAGCGACGTGGTGTCCTTACACTAAAACCTGGTGTGGATGAAGAGCAGGTTATGGAAATCGTATTAGACTATCCCGTGAATGATCTCATAACCGATGGAGCAGGGCTGGTGACCGTGTATACATCACCTGAACACATATCTGCTGTACAACAGATACTACTGGATGCCGAACTTTTAGTAGAACACTCAGAGGTCACCTATGTCCCAATCACCCTAAATAAGATTGAATCTGTAGGAGATGCACATAAGCTATTAAATTTAGTGGATAAATTAGATGACCTAGATGATGTACAGCAGGTTTACTGTAATGCGGAAATCAGTGACGTTATCGCAGAACAACTCGAAAACAGATAGTCGTGCCGTCGTGACACGTATAATTTTAGGCATTGACCCAGGTTCTCGTATTACTGGATTTGGTGTGATTGCCTTGGAAAATCGCCACTATCGTTATATAAGCTGTGGATGTATCTATGCAGGGAAAGGGAAACTATTACCGCGATTGCGCAAGATTCATCAAGGTATTTCAGAATTACTAAAGAAATATACCATTAACGAAGTCGCCATTGAACAAATCTTCGTACGTCATAACGTACAAAGTGCACTAAAATTGGCTCAAGCGCGTGGTGCTGCGTTGACGGCGATTGCCTCATATCACGACTTATCCATCGGATTTGCAGAATATACCCCTCGTATGATAAAAAAAGCTGTTGTGGGCTACGGTGCTGCCGATAAAAAGCAAGTTCAGCACATGGTACAACAATTATTGAATTTATCAGGTATGCCATCCGTAGATGCTGCTGATGCACTAGCTATTGCATTGTGCCATACAGTTTATAGGGATGAAAATACAGAGAAAATAAATATAGAGAGAATAGCTTGTTGATTCAGGTATAGGCCAAATGTATAATGCAGTGTGAGCTGGGGGTTAGGTTTGTGGCGGTTGTGTTTTGAGTGTTTCGATCAAATGTAGCACGGATTACATGGCAATGTTGGGCACGTGCTCGAAGTAAGGTTTAAAGCTATGATTGCACTGTTACATGGTGTTTTGGTGGATCGTTGTGCACTTTATCTGGTGCTAAAAGTACGTGGTGTGGGGTATCAGATAGAAGTTGGTGACAACGCTTTTAGTTTGCCGATGGTTGCCATTGGCCAGCGACTCCTCATCTATACCCACCAGATTATTAGAGAGAATGAGCAAACTTTATATGGTTTTGCCACTGCTGAAGCACGTGATTGGTTTCGTCATCTGATTAAATTAAATGGCGTTGGGCCTAAATTAGCATTAAAAATAATTACACACCTAGAGCCAAGGCAGCTTGTACAGGCTATACGTCAACGTGATTTAGTACGGTTAACACGTGTTCCAGGTTTGGGTAAAAAAACGGCGGAACGTTTAGTAGTTGACATGGAAAAACAAGCGAAAGCTTATCAACCGACTGATATTGAGCCAATGGAAGATCACACCGTCAATGAAGCGGTGCAGGCCTTGATTGTATTAGGATATTCACCTTCCGAGGCACTTAATATGGTACATACTTTGCCTGTGACTGAACAAAAAGCATCAACTGCCGAACTGGTTCGTTTTGCCTTGCAGCGTGTACAACATGCTTGAGCAGCGTTTAATTAGCCCCGATTCGACAAGAGGTGAAATACGGTTTGATAGAGCAATGCGCCCTAACTGTTTGGCAGATTATATGGGTCAGCCACAGGTGCGCAAACAGATGGAAATATTTATTGGTGCAGCACGCGGGCGTCAAGAGGCACTTGATCATGTTCTATTATTTGGCCCCCCAGGACTTGGTAAAACTACCTTAGCACACATTATAGCACGGGAAATGGGCACACATTTACATATTACATCGGGTCCTGTTTTAGAGAAATCGGGTGATTTAGCGGCATTATTAACCAACTTAAAAGTACATGATGTACTATTTATTGATGAAATACATCGTCTTTCAGCAGTGATTGAGGAAATGCTATACCCAGCTTTGGAAGACTACCAGCTCGACATTATGATTGGTGAGGGGGTTGCTGCGCGCTCAATCAAACTAGATCTACCCCCATTTACACTCGTCGGTGCCACTACCCGAGCAGGGTTATTAACATCACCACTACGTGATCGCTTTGGTATTGTGCAACGACTAAATTTTTATTCAATCGATGATTTAACAACTATTGTAATGCGGTCAGCGAATTTATTAAAGCTTGCAAGTGATCTGTCGGGTGCCAAAGAAATTGCTGGACGTTCACGTGGTACACCACGTATTGCTAATCGTCTTTTGCGCCGTGTACGTGATTACGCTGAAACCTGTGGTGATGGGTGTATTGACCAGAAGACCGCATCAGATGCATTAGACTTACTCGGTGTCGACCGTACAGGCTTAGACTCACTCGACCGGAGTTTCTTGAAAGTGATGATTGATCAATTTTCGGGAGGGCCAGTCGGTATTGACAGCTTGGCGGCAGCTTTGAGTGAAGAACGTGGCACACTTGAAGATGTTATTGAACCTTTTTTAATTCAACAAGGTTTACTTGCGCGTACAGCACGCGGGCGCATAGTTACGCGACTTACTTACCAACATTTTGGGCTTGAAGCACCTAAAACAGATACACCACTCAATACTTAAAGCATGCTACGTACTTTAAGTCTACGTATTTCTTTAGGGTCAGCTAAAAGAGGTCGATAAATTTCAATGCGGTCATAGGGTTGCAATAGCCTATGCCAGCTAACACATTGGCCAAAAATGCCAACCTTTGTTTCTCCTAAAACGATTTCTGGGAACAATTGTAGGATATTGGACTGCTCCACAGCTTCTCTTACACAGCAACCCACAGCAACTTGTTGTTTAATGACAAGCTGTTGTTTAGGTGGAAATGGTACATAAACAATTTCAACTTCCATTCGTAACCTTCCTTAAGGATCGCTCCACTTCTTCTGCACGGCGACAGAATGCATGTAATTGTGCATGCATTAAATGTTGTAGCAAGCGTTGAAATAGCCAATCAAATGGAGCGGTACGTTTAAACTCAAATCGTAATGATAATGCTATACTACACTGTTGTTCACCTAATGCAACAAACCGCCATACCCCGTCAAGTGACGATAAAGGACCCTCAACTAGCTGCATATGAATAGAATGATTACTACGCAAATGATTATGTGTCACTAAACGGGCTTGCGCGCCATAACCACGAAACGCCATATAAGCGTGTAAATCATTGTTCTGCAAATGCTGTAATACTTTAGCGTCATAGCAGTAGGGCACGAATTGTGGATAGTCCTCAATAGTATTGACGAGCTGGTACATACGTGAACAATCACTTGCTACGATTGCTTGTTGTTCAATGACTGGCATAATCTTAATCACTGTGGCATGATAAACGTGATGATACTAATAGTATAGGTGAGAATGATGTCTCAATCAACTGAAAAAAAGATACAATCGATTGCAAAAAATCGTAAAGCGCGTCACGACTACACGCTTTCTACTCTGTATGAAGCAGGAATTGTACTCGAAGGCTGGGAAGTCAAAAGCATACGCGCAGGGCGTTCTAACCTAAAAGACAGTCACGTCTTGATTCGTCAAGGTGAAGCATGGTTAGTGAACTTGCATATTAGTCCACTGAGCACCACTAACACTCATCGTAAAGCTGAACCAGATAGAAGTCGTAAGCTACTTTTACACAGAATTGAACTTAAACGACTGATCGGGAAAATAAAGCAAAAGGGACTAACACTGATCGCAACAGAACTTTATTGGAGAGGTAAGCATGTTAAGGTAAAGCTGGCACTTGCCAAGGGTAAGAAGAAACACGATAAGCGCGCAAGCATTAAAGAACGCGATTGGGAGCGTTCTAAGCTGCGATTAAAGAAACATATGCTCTGATACTCCCCATGTCTATAGGGGCTTTATGCTCATTTTTGATAAATTAATTAAGTGAAATTCCAGTTATGACATCTCCTAAAAAAGGGAGCTTGACACTAATTCTTAGTTGTATCTTATTTTTAAACAAAAATTAAGTTATAATATAATTAGAGTGTTTGGGTGTCGTGTTACCCCTTGACTTGTCAGTACATTAATGATACCATACATACGATAATGGAGCACTGCAATGTTAGAGTTAAGTAAATTGTTGGAAGATACGACTAAAGAGGTACATGGATTCTGTGATGATTATCGGAATATAAATAATAATATGGAAAGAGCATTTCGATATGATCTGACAACTTATCTGAAACCACTATTACAAAAATTAGAATTTATGTTAAATAGTCAGCCTGATAAACTGATTAATGAGTTTAAAGAAACGATCAATACTTTTACCCAACCTAATGATCAAGGTGATGATGATATAGAGCATACGTGTGTTATCTATAATCTATATCGTCTAATAGAATCCCATCGTACTAGTGTGAATTTATTTGGAGTTCGTCGCTATATTGCAAAGCATTGTAAGTATTATTCAGAAGAAGAAAAAGAAGAGAAAGAAGAAGAAGAAAAAGAAAAGCATCATAATACATCATCACATGCCCTTGTCATACGTGCCGTCATAAATTACTACCGTAATCGTCCTGTAGGTGAGTATTGTAGTCATGGAAACATAAGGGAGTATCGTAATCATGCTGGAGAAATAAGTAAGTATCGTAGTTCTGGAAAAGCAGCACTTACTGATAGAGAAAAAGCCATTATAGACTTATGTGATGCTATTAAGATAGATAATGAAAATAAGCAAGCTATATTCTTTCTAGCCTACATACTTGCTGATATGCATGAAGAAACAAGAAGTATTCAGTTCTTAGAACAAGCTGTAGCTCTAGATGATGCATATGCCGCACTCAAGATAGCTAGAATTTACGGTAGAAATTCTGAGCTTAGACTTGCCCTTGATTACGCTGATAGAGCCATTGCCCTCTACCACAAGGAGATGATGCCTATTAGCAAGAATGTTGGAGAGCTTAAATATACGGAAGCTATTGGCAGTGTTGAAAAGTTTAAATGGCGCCTGTCGTTTGAAGAAGATAACCGATGCCATATGTACTACGCCTTTATAGCAGCGTGTGTACCAACTTTACTAGTATTTATAATAGGAATCTTTGTGAATTCATATTTAGTTCAAATTTTCGCTGGAACGTATTTCTTGGTCTTATCATTATTCTCAGTGTGTACTTACATCTGCGAGAAGGGCTCTCTACTAGGTAAACCACCTTCATATAGTAGAATAAATAATAAGGAGGATGTTACAAATGATAATATATTCTCTCAGGGTATAGAACCACCTTCATATAGTAGAATAAATAATAAGGAGGATGTTACAAATGATAATATATTCTCTCAGGGTATAGAACTGTGCACATACCAAACAACAAATGTAGCAGATGACGCCACCACCTCTACTTCTATTAGCCTTTAAAGTGAGGCCTATAATCTAAAAGTAGCTGCCAGCCGACTGATACGCAAAGAATACATAGAACACATCAAACAATACTGTTTTGGAAGCCCGTACTTTGGACGGTTGTGTTGCAAAGATGAGCGGTATATAAGATAATATTTATTTAACCAAATATTAAAGGTAAAATTGATGATCAAATTTTCTGGAAGACATTTTCCGAAAGATGTTATTTTATGCTGTATACGTTGGTATGTA
>PIWD01000053.1 GCA_003354005.1 Gammaproteobacteria bacterium
ATTTAGGTTGATGCATGATTGTTGAAGAGATGTCGAATCATATAAACTCAGCCAACTATATTTCCTAGATCTTTTTGCTACAGCAAGCAATTTCTTTAGATCTTTCTTTGGACTTAATGATTGATGGCGACAACGATAGCGATTTTGGATAATAGCAATTCCTTTGTTGTAAATAAAACGAACCGCACCAAATTGCTGATTCAAAAAAATTGCTTGACTTTTTGTCGGATAAATACGTACTTTAATCGCTTTCATTGTAATAAAATAAATCTGGCCTAAAATATCAAACTTTATCCACAATCTAGTTGACAACAGCCAAATGTTGAAAATTTGTCAATCGATGATACCGCCTATAACGCTACATCCATTGATTACCAAGGGGTTTCTTCAATTGATCAAATCATTGCCAATTCAATATACCACCTACTGCAACAGTAGATTTTAGCGATTATAACCGAGTTATCAACAGACTTATCCACAGTTATTGTGGATAACTTTAACAAGCTATGGCATAAGGGATGCCTGGCTAAAGACGATAATGTATACCAAGGCTAAGTTGTAAGGATTTGGTTTGACTATCAGGTTCATAGACTCCAAGAAAATCGACGCTAGAGCGACCATATTTAAAGTAACGATAGCTGGCGGTAGCATTAAATGCTAATCGACGGCTAAACTGGTAATTTGCTTGGAAACTTGCTTGATATAATGGTTTCTCACCTAATTTTTTGGCAGAAATTGGTATGTCGTAAACTGACAAGAGTACATTCATAGTACCTCCGTAACCTAGTTTTAGATCAAACCAGCACTTGTACTTTGTGAAAAACTGTGTATCAAGACCAATCAGTAATTCATTATGCACGTAGGTTTCTTGGTAATCACCTATGCGTTTATGGGCATCAGTACCACGATCCCAGTGGCGATGGCCTAGTTGCGCAAATACACGCATGTCAAGATTCTTTTTACCTGTAGTAAGCGGGTAAGCCAACTTCATAGCATAATAATATATCCTGTGCTTATCAAGAAATGACAGTGACATGGGTTCACCTCCCCAAACGCCACCAGTATAAGTTAGATTCCCATTATAATAGGCTCCCGTTATATCAAAAGTTGCATGGGCTAACTTATGGTGTAGAATGATGTTGAAACCTGGTATTGTACCATTTTCTTTATCCAGGACCTGACCGCTATTACGGAATTCTTTGTAGCTCAAGTTCAGTGCAGAAGCAGCAATGGTGAGATAAGGGCGGTGGCGCATGCTAGCAATACGATCCGCAGGAGATTTAAAATATGACCCACTTTTTTTACTACGATGTAGTTGTTTAAAATGAAGCTGGGGATGTGACTTTGCTAATGCTTCTGTGCAGCAGGCACTAAAGGCACACATCATTAGAATAAGTTTGAAACTTTTAATACACATATACACCTCTCTTACCAAGTTCTGGTATCACTTATGAATCTGTCGTTTTATCTGTTGTCTTCTGCTCTTCATTTTTTTTACTTGCCTGCTCAGACTTTTTTTCAGAGGATGTTTTCTTGGTATTATTATAACCACTATCAAACCAACCAGAACCTTTTAGAATGAAAGATGTGTTGGAAATCAAACGCTCCACTTTGTCCATCTTTTTGCATTTAGGACAGCTAGGGCTTGAAGTATCGTGCATCGAACGTATCAGTGTAAAGTGATGCTGACAGGTCATACACTGGTATTCATATAATGGCATAATTAATGGCTACTCCTCTTTTTGTCCACTTGTGTGATTAGACTAATATGTTGTATGCCACGCTGTTTAAGTGCAGCAATAACCTGAATAACAGCCTCATAATGCGTATCACGGTCAGCTTTAATCAATATGCCCCCCCCCTGCTTGGTCGATACTGGTAAATTATGTGTGACTCGTGCTATGAGGGTTGAAAAATTGATAGGAAGTACAGCATGGTCGCTGGCTTGATCCAGATAATATTGACCATGGGCATTGATATAAATAACTGTTGGGTTAATAGGTGGCTGCAAAGTTTTCTGTTTCGCTGCCTGTGGTAATTTGAGGTTGACAGACTGGGTGAGCAACGGTGTAGTGATCATGAAAACAATCAATAGTACCAACATGATATCAATATAAGGTATGACGTTGATCTGAGCATTTAAGGCATGACGCTGCCGTCTACAATACGGTTTCATGGGATCTCATCATATTCGTGTGTTGCTGTAAATGTAGTTGTGTTGTTAACTGTTGTTGAAAGTTTTCATAATTCTGGATGATACGATTAGCACTGTTAGCACAATAATTGTAAGCAACAGTTGCTGGAATAGCAGCTAATAAACCTACAGCAGTCGTAATCAGTGCCTCTGCAATGCCAGGTGCAACCGTAGAAAGTTGCATAGCACCCTGGGTATGACTCAGTGCTTGCAAGGTATGTATAATACCAAATACTGTACCTAACAAACCAACGTAGGGTGTTATGGCTGCAATGGTGGCTAGTAAGGTGAGTGGTGCCTCCAAGCGATTTGATTGTTGTTCTAAGGCAATATTTGTCGTACGCTCTATATCTTGCATCATTAATTTTTTAGGTAGTTGTTGCTGAAGACCCTGTTGAAAGGTTGTGAATCCTGTATGAAACAGGTGAGCAATACCTTGAATCCTAAAATTAGGCTGAAGCAATGTTTGATAAACATTATTTAAATCACTCTGGCTTGCATGAAATAAGGTATAAAAACTGCAATTCTGCTGCTTTAACCGGTAGATGTAATGAGTTTGATAAAAAATGGCCGTCCAGGAAAGCACGGAAGCCGTGCACAAGCAGACCAATACACAGCGCACGGCCAGGCTTGTTTGAAAAAAATAGCTTGCAATCGTATGTAAGGCGGTCATGTATACTTCCTCTAAGCTACCCAGATAGCTTTTTACTCAATACATACGGCAGAATACCACCATTTTTATAACATGCAAGCTCTTGCTTGGTATTAATAGCACATCGTACCTCTGTAGTGACTTGGTAACCATCATCACGTATAAAGTTCACTTGTAAGGCCATATTGGGCTGAATGTCAGTGTCTAAGCCCATTACAGTGACTTGTTCACTGCCGTTCAACATCAGAGTGTGACGATTGACACCTGCCATAAATTCAAGTGGTAGAATACCCATACCAATTAAGTTTGAACGATGAATCCGCTCAAAGCTTTCGACAATCACTGCTTTTACACCTAATAAATAGGGTCCTTTAGCTGCCCAGTCTCTTGAAGAGCCTGTCCCATAGTTCTTGCCAGCAATCACAACAGAGTGCTGCCCCTGTTCTTGGTAACGCATGGCTGCATCATAAATAGGCATCACTTCACCACTTGGATAGTGAACAGTAAAACCTCCTTGTTTTCCTAGCACCATTTCATTTTGTAACCGAATGTTGGCAAAGGTGCCCCGAACCATAACTTCATGGTTACCACGCCGTGTCCCAAACGCATTAAAATCACTGGGTTTCACGTTTTTTTTGATTAAATACTGTCCAGCAGGACTATCTTCTTTGATAGAGCCCGCTGGTGAAATATGGTCTGTGGTGATGGTATCACCCAATAGGGCAAGAATTCGTGCATTCTGGATATTTTTTACTGACTCACACTGTTCCATAAAAGGTGGGGGCTGGATATAAGTTGATTGCGAATCCCACGGATAGCTATCTCCTTTTTTAAGTGGTAAGGCCTGCCATTCTTCAGTCCCGCGTTCAGTATATTTATAACCTTTAGCAAACATTTCCTTGGTAATTTTTTTCACAGCCTGGTTAATCGCTTGCTCAGTTGGCCATAAATCCTTTAAGTAAACTGGGACACCGTTTTGATCATAGCCAAGTGGATCCGTATTTAAATTGATGTGAACAGTACCAGCAATTGCGAAAGCAACAACCAGTGGTGGAGAGGCTAGCCAACTCGCTTGCACCATCGGGTGAACACGTCCTTCAAAATTACGATTGCCCGACAGAACAGCAGAAACCTTTAGATTGTACTTCACTATGGCATCTGCAACAATTTGTTGTAAAGAACCTGAATTACCAATACATGTGGTACACCCAAAGCCCACAACGTCAAACCCAAGTTGTGATAGATATGTTTGCAGTCCAGTAATTTTTAGGTAATCAGATACGACGGTAGAACCTGGTGCCAACGAAGTTTTAACCCAGCTTTTACGGTTAAGACCTTTTTCAATGGCATTTTTAGCAAGTAAGCCTGCCGCAATCATAACATCAGGGTTAGATGTATTCGTGCAACTTGTGATTGCAGCAATAACGACATCACCATGTTGTAATCTGTGTGCTGTACTTGCATCTGCTCTAACCTGTGTAGGAACTTGACTGCCTTTCGGCAGGCTGTTTATAAAGGCTGCTGGGAGGTGATCAAGTGTCACACGGTCTTGCGGGCGTTTGGGTCCAGCTACACTAGGCCGAATGTGCCCCAAATCAAGGTTAATCTGATCTGTGAAGCGAATAGCTTCATCTTGTGCCTCATCGTACCACAGTCCTTGCACTTTGTAGTAGGCTTCAACTTGTTCAATAAGCTGCGGTGATCGATTAGTCAACTCTAGGTAGTTAAGAGTCTGCTGGTCAACTGGGAAGATACCACATGTTGCCCCGTATTCAGGAGCCATATTCGCGATCGTAGCACGTTGTGCCAATGTTAAGCTGCTCAATGCAGGGCCATAAAATTCAACAAATTTACCAACGAGATCTTTCTTGCGCAGTTCTTCAGTAATTGTTAAGACAAGATCGGTTGCTGTTGTCCCAGAAGGTAATTTGCCTTCCAATCTAACGCCCATGACTTCTGGAATAAGCATTGAAATAGGTTCCCCTAGCATGACAGCTTCCGCTTCAATGCCACCCACACCCCAGCCAAGCATCCCAAGTCCGTTGATCATTGTTGTGTGGCTATCAAGTCCAATCAGTGTATCGGGGTAAAGCAGGGTATCCCCTTTTTGCTGTTTTTCACAGATAAGTGTGGCAATGTATTCAAGATTAACTTGATGACAGATGCCCATTCCTGGGGGGATGATTGTTAGGTTGCTGAATGCCCGTTGCCCCCATCTAAGGAAGATATAACGTTCTCGATTACGCTTGATTTCACTGGCAGTATTTTTTGACAAGGCAGCAACAGTTGCAAAATGTTCAACTTGAACAGAGTGGTCAACGATAAGATGCACTGGGCAAAAGGGGTTGATTTTTTTTGCATCTCCGTTTGGTGCAACTTTTTTAAAAGCATCTCGCATAGCAGCTAAGTCTGCTATGGATGGAACACCCGTAAAGTCCTGCATTAGTACGCGCCCAGGATGATAGGCGATTTCATGGTCTACCGAACCATTTAGACTCCAATCAGAAAATGCTTTAAAATCCTTTGCAGTCACCTGGTCGTCATCGTAGTGACGCAACAAGTTTTCAGCAAGGATACGCAACGAGCGTGGTAATGCAGAGACATTGATGAGTCCCCGCTTTTGAGCCTCTTGTAAACTGATGTAGTGAAAGGTCTTTCCTGCTATATGGAGCGACCTGACAAGACCGTCGAGCGTGGTGGCCATAAAACGTGTTCCCTTTGAGGAGTTTAAGGAGTACTGGAAATAGCAATTATTTTAGACAATTTCTTCCTAGAAAGGAATATCATCATCATCAAAGTTAGCCTGTTCTTTATCTGTCATTTCTACACTTGTTGCTGGCTGACTCGGTACTGCTGCTTTCTGCTCACCGTAATTGCTGGTTTGCCTTGAGTCTTGTGATGCCTCACCACGACCACCCAGCATTTGCATTTCCCTCGCTACAATTTCGGTTGTGTAACGATCCTGCTGGTTGTTATCTTGCCATTTTCTGGTTCTCATACTACCTTCTATGTAGACTTGTGAGCCTTTTTTTAGATATTTTTCAGCTACTTCACCTAAACGATCGAACAAAACAACACGATGCCATTCAGTTTGTTCTTTCATTTCATTTGTTTTTTTGTCACGCCAACCACTAGTTGTTGCTACGTTTATATTTGCTACTGCTTTACCATTCGGCAGGTAGCGAACCTCTGGATCGCCCCCTAAGTGACCAACCAATATTACTTTGTTTATGCCTCGTGACATGAATACTCTCCTCTATTTACGCGCAAAACACCACCATCCCCAAGCTTCCAGTAAAACCATAATGGTGAGGATTTCTTGGAGCTTACGATGGCAACTTATTTACAACCCCTCGCTGCAGAACTGGAACTGACGAACCTCTCCGCAAAGGAACTCCTCAACCAACCGCTACGCCCCAGCAAACCAACTAGACAAGATTGTAACAGAAAAACTTTCCAATACAACCTTTAAATCTAACAATATTCAAGTTCTGATACTCCCCATGTCTAAAGACAGGGGGTTCTAAGAACAAGATCACCAACTTTCTTTGGCTCTCGGCACATATTGCCTACAACATCCAAAGCATCATTGATAACCGATTTCTCTTTAACAGGCGAGCCACTCGGTTGTGTTGCAAAAATGAGCGGTACACTAAGATAATATTTATTTAACTAAATATTAAAGGTAAAATTGATGATCAAATTTTCTGGAAGACATTTTCCGAAAGATGTTATTTTATGCTGTATACGTTGGTATGTATCATATCCATTGAGCTACAGGCAAATAGTAGAG
>PIWD01000080.1 GCA_003354005.1 Gammaproteobacteria bacterium
AGGGTCAAACGGTGAAATTTGGTCTATTACAGCTGTTGGCAAGAGTGTTCAAGAACAGCACCACTTAAGTAAGCATCACAAGTAACGAGAACAGAACAGCTAGTCGCTGACTAAGTTTCCCTTTTACAATAGCAGCAACGATAATTAAACACTTTGGAGATCCAGATGAGTTTGGCAAAAAATTTCAGAATGTTGTCCCTTTATAATCAACGAATAAATACGCAATTAATGGATTGTTGTTTAACTTTACCAAGTGACATTATTGAGAAAGAAACTGATTCTTTCTTTGCTAATATTATTAGTTACTGGAATCATATCCTTTTTGGTGATCTGATTTTATTAGGTCGCTTAGCTTCAAACGAAATTGCACAACTCACACTTGAAGATTTTACAAATTTCCCATCCCCTAAATCACCACAAGATATTTATCATTCTCAACTATCTGATCTAGCGGTATTACGAAAACAATTAGATGCATTAATCATTGATTATTGTACAAATTTAACTGAAGAAGATTGTGAAAAATTTATTACTTATACAACAACTGAAGGTGACTCAATCACTAAAGCAATAGCAGATGTTACGCAGCATATTTTTAATCACCAGACGCACCATAGAGGCCAGTTAACATGTGTGCTAAGTCAGTTTGGGGTTGACTATGGTTGCATGGATTTGCCTGTTATCGTGTCTGAAGGTAGTCGTACAGAATAATATCCAAGAGAATCATATGGAAAATAAACTAGTTATCAGAATAGCAGATGAAAAAGACCACCCTTTCATTTTTGAGCTTTCGCCGTACTTAGCAGAAGTTGCTCAATTAGCATGGCATTCCGATGATGTCATGCAAAAAATGCAAGATGATTACATTACTGAAATGCTCGCGGAAACATCGCAACCAAATGCAACATTTATTGCAGAAATTGATGAGGTGGCTTTAGGTTTTGTGCATGTCCGTACCCACAAAGACAGCATTTCAGGGGAAAGTTGCGGAACTATACCGCTGCTTGCAGTATTACCTAAGTCACAGGGTTTGGGTGTAGGTAAAACCTTAGTTGAGTACGCTGAACAGTGGGCGAAAGAATTAGGCTGTCGATTATTGCATTTAGAAGTCTTCGCCAATAATAAAAAAGCAACCGACTTCTATCAAAATATAGGCTTTAAGGCTGAAACTGTTCACATGATTAAACCCATATAATTTGATTATTAATAAGGTTAAGTGTTGAGTGGTATTAACCCCACTTAACATTTAACCCACTGACCCCCTCCTTTCGCTGAACCTTAATATCAATATTTCCCACAATAAGTAGATACCTTCTATAGTTAATTGGTAGCAATTAATCTAGGAGAAAAGCTAATGAGCTTAGCTGACATAGTACAACGAGGTTGGGAAGCTGTAGGAACTGGAGACTTCGATGCTTTAGTTTCTGATTATGTTGAAGAAATGACATTCATTATGCCGGGGCAAACTGATGTTTTAGCAGGACGTCTGGCATTTCGAGCTGCATTAGATGGCCTTGGAGAGATCCTTCCGCCAGGTTTCGAAATTACCGAACTGAGGCAAATTGAAGGAGAAGGTGAAGTAATCTCAATTGTTGAATTGTAGTGGTCAACTAATTTTGGCCACGGATTTGTATT
>PIWD01000081.1 GCA_003354005.1 Gammaproteobacteria bacterium
AAAAACAAACTCAAGCTCAAAGAGTATTTTTTGAAAAAATATTTTTGGAAACTGAGATAGACACTGCCATATTTATCTGTTAATCTTCCTTTGAACCAATAAAACTTTGCAACACAACCTATATAAATAAGTTGTACAAAAACATGAATGAAATGAGAGACGATGGTTACAGTCCAGTAAATGCGATCGATGGCGTAGCCTTATGATCCGATGAAGTTACAAAGCCCAATGAAATGACACAAAGCGGCAATTCACTCCTGGGCGCAATGATCCCACAGAAAAGCACTAGCGCGAGCGTGCCCACCAAGACACATGACTCTTAACCATTTCGTCTTCAGTGCCCGCCGAACAAAAGCAGTGAGCCTGATAACTCCCCCTGTCTAAAGATAGGGGCTTTACGCTCATTTTTGGTAGATTTGATCATTAATTTTACCTTTAATATTTGGTTAAATAGATATTTTCTTATATACCGCTCATCTTTGCAACACAACCCTGTTTTCCAGAAAAGAACTATGATACAATTCTTTTTTGAGATAGAGAAATAAGAGGTAGTTACTATGATCTTGTCAACCTTCACTGTGAATGGATATACTACAAAAGCAGATCGTACGATACATTTATTAAAGAAATCAGGGTGGCTTATGCCCAGATACGAAAAAGCCATCAGAGATAGGCAAGAGTTTGCAGATAACATTATTACGGCACTTGTTAAGATAAGGGGAATATATGGATTATTAAGGCAAAGTATTGTAGAAGTCATCGTATACGATCCAGAGCATGCAAATGAATTTGCTTTTGCAGTTTCTGCATTAAGTAAAGTGAGGACAGGAACGCCTGAAAACCTGCAAGTCATCATAGATAATCCAAAGTATGCATTGAACATTTGTAGCGCATTTAGCATATTGGATAAGAATAAGCTATTAAAACCACGCATCAGAAGAGTTATCGTACATAATCCAGAGTATGCATCGGATATTTGTGGAGCACTTATCGCATTATATAATAAAAAGCTATTAAGACCAGACCTCAGAAACCTCATCCTACGCAAACCAAAGTATGCATCGGACATTAGGCGTCTTGCCCAATTGGCTAATTCTGTTTTATCAATATCGAGCATCAGAAAAGTTATCGTACATAATCCAGAGTATGCATCGGACATTTATAAGCTAGGCAGCCTATTACCTGATCTTGAACTATTAACACCAAGCATCATAGAAGTCATCGCAGGTGATCCAGGCTGTGTGTGTGACATTTACGCGAAACTTTTTGCATTAAGAAATAATGGGTTATTAATAGCAGAAAAAATTGCAGAAGCATTTAAAGAGGCAATGTTCACTTGTCAATCAGATCTCAATAATGGCAATACCCCAAGTAGGCACTCCCAGTTTTTTGTACCTGTCGCCCATACTCAGCAAGTACATTCTAACCAGCAGGAATCCTTGCTTGGACAAAATACAGATGCCACTGCTTACAATAATGGCAACAGCCCAAGTAGGCACGGTTGTGTTGCAAAGTTTTATTAGTTCAAAGGATGTTTGTATTCTGGATACAATTATCCAGCGAGCGCATAAAATTGCTCCCAAACAGGAAGCTCACTATTCATTTGCTGTTTTTT
>PIWD01000054.1 GCA_003354005.1 Gammaproteobacteria bacterium
GCGTACTAGCAAGTAAGCTTGCAAGTACAAGGCTTTTTCGTACACATGTAGTTTTCATAATTTATTCCCTTAATTTTAATTGATATCTTAATTTGTCACCTGTGCCTGTCACAACTGTCCTATTATATGGGTGGCGACCCAAGTTCAATGGATGAGCCTTTGCTTTGCTAACAACTTTTTTCTTCTTTACAGCAATCACAGCAATAAAAAAAATAATGAGTCCTAAACATAATGCTACGACGTAAAGCATATCACCTATTTCTAATTACACCTACTGTGCAACAAGGGTCGGGGAAAAGCAACCTTGTTTTTTTGCAAAAAATATCTTGAAAATTCGACTGATATCTAGTAGTCCCCTATAATTGGAATTTCTGATAATATTTTTACAGTTATCGTCAAAGCTGTAGACATAAAGGGTATGTGGATATAACGTCACAAAAATATTTTAGTGGTAGGGCATGCCGTGTTAGCCTGTGGAGAGATGGCATTAGCTGATTCGATGAAGCAGGAATCTCTGCTAATGGGTGGCCAACAAACAGCTTAGTAATAGGAATACCCTTTCTTTAGGGAGGGGAGGATGTTAAATATCGTGAAAGAGTTTAAATACTGTTATTTTTGCTTTTAAGTATATTTTTTTAAAAACAAAGAAATAAGCGGATATCTTCTATATCCATTGTCTATCACAGTGGTTGTGAAATTTAAAAATTTTTTAACCATAATATAAATGTTTTTATAGCCTTATTTAAGTTTTTCATTGTGTTTATTTGTATTTTTATACTATAATTAGCTTTATTGGTTCTTTTATGAGCCAATTTAACTTTTTAGCAAGGATTTTTAAGTAAGAGAGGAATGTAGTAATGGATGATCGCATCTACTTTAAGGAAGAATTTTCTAACGCTCGTGTTGAACATGTAAGACTAGATAGTTTTTCTAATAATTTTGATTCAGGTGATCATTTCAGTGATACAGAAACCATTTTCGATCATCTCTTTGAAGACGATTCACACACTTTTGATGACGATAATGATATGTCTGATTGGTTTGATGTTTAAGTCATCTATAAATTGATGACAGAATTTTCTACTCTTGAAACAAGTGCTCTGGGCAACGGAATGTTTCGAGTATACCACTGACAAATGGGTGAACGACCTGATCGCTCATCAATATCAGTGGTAGTTGACTATAACCTAGCGGTAATGCTAGGTTATATCGTTGCCCGTATAGCAATTTTTGGCCGTTTTTGGCCTGATCGATAAAGCGTAACAGTGCCCATGGCCCTGTCCATTCTAGTTGTCTCTCTCGGTAAGTTTGGTTATTTGTCCACTTTATACGAATCGGTGTACTATTGTTTGGCCATTGAACGGTAATGGGCTTAGGGTCTTCCTGTCCACTCAAGACAACAGACTTCTCTCCTATTTGAAAGCTGATGGGTTGTGTGGTTTTGTTGGTGTTTTGAAACTGCAAGGATACGTTAAAAGCAGCGTGATGTGGTGAGTGTGTAAAAAACATCTTGCTAATTAAGTGTGCACGTAAAAATAACTGTAGCGTTTCTTTATCATGGGCTAAGGTTAGTCCATCAAATAACTTCCACTGCCAATTAAACTGTTTTATTTGAATAAATGGCTTCAGATAATATTGAAAAAAGCGCTCAATCAAGCCTTGTGGTGCGAAGAAGTAATTAAATTGTGTAAGTGGCAGGTCTTTTGCTGAATCAAAAAGAGGGTATTGATTTTCAAGCTTATTCTTGTAAGCAGGGTATATCAGTGTATGCCACACTTGGTTGACGTGTTGTTGTGCCTGAGTAAATAACAGATTCCAATGTGTATGTGCTAATTGTTTGGGGAAAATCACTAGGCTTGGTGGTAGTTGAGCAACCTTATCCTGTATTTTCCACCATTCTTTTAATAGTGCATTATTTGTATCGTATTTTGCATAGGCAAGGCTCAGGTTAAAGGTAGTTTCTTGCGGATGTGGTTGATTGAGAATAGTATTTAATTGTTTGATTGCACTGGCGACCATCTGTGTCATTATTTCTGTTAGCTGTCTTGTGTTCTGGTAATCTGCTGCCCAATCTTGTGAGCCTATTGTATGATTGGCGATTTGTCTTGTAATGGGTTCAGTATTGAAAGCAGCAATTTTCAAGCGTTTTTCAAGTGTGGCTTGCTGATTATTTTGCCACAGGATTAAGCTATTTCGATAGGCTTCAAGTGTGATGTTGGGAGCTTTCTTTAGGTCTATTAAATTTGGCATAGACTGCTGTAGAAAGTGCTGCCATGTTTGGCGGTAGGCATCCAAATAAGCAAGTCGTGTTTTACTAACCAATGTTGGGTAGGGCATGGCTTGTTGGCTAAATAATTGATCTTGATCAAGCCATTGTTGACAGTATTGGGGAATAATATCAAAAAATACACGCATCAATTGTTGTCGTGTATAGAATGAGTGGGGCGTGTCAGAGAGAGAAGGAAGGTGATCAAGTTGGTATTGTTTGCGCAATAGCTGCAATATTAGAGTGCCGTTATCACGCTGTTGTTGTAATTGTGCAATTTGTTCATCTAATTGTGCTGGGTCAAGCAGCATATGATCAGATTGTTTTTGTAACCACTGATTAATGTCGCCCGATAGGGCTTGGATGAGCGGTAAAGTGTTCTGTGACTTCAACCAGGCAATCGTTGCAGGTGGCACTGAGCGGTGCTGTGCAATGACATGATAAATTTGTAGGGCATGGTATTGATCTGTAAGCGAGGGTGTTTGGGTGGAAAATAAAATGCTATAGAGTCGCTGTTGGAGTTGAGAGAACAACAGATGTGTAAATTGGATATCGTAATAGTTTTGTAATTGTCCCTGAATTTTCTGACTGGTCGCTAGTTCTAAATGTGTCTTACGTAACCAGCGCGTTGCATGATGCAGTGTATATAATTTATTGTGTAGTTGATTCAGTGTTCTTGGTGTAGTGATACCATCAGTCGTTAATACATGTATGCCTGGCAGGAGCTTCTTCAACACATGGTAATTATCGTACCAACTGAAGGCCAATAGCAGACTTGCCAGAGCGACTAGTCCGATAAATAGCTGTACTACTCCTTTTCCTGCTGGTCGATCTAGGCTTGATGCCTGCGTGTGTGATCTGGCATATTGCTTGAGCTGACTTGGTCGTGTTGATGTTTGCTGTCTGAGCAAAGGATTTTGCATCAACTGTTGGGTAAATAGTGATTTCTCACCGTAGGCTAACATGGGAATTTGTTTATTTTGGGTTGCTGGGAGGTGCACGGCCTGTTCAGTTAGCCAGTTCATGGTGTAATGTTGAGGCAGACACCGCTGTGCGCTACTGGTAAAATATACAAACTCAGGCTGCCATTTTTCGATACAAGGCCATAACTTATCACGTAGTGCCCCCATTTGTAGTGGAAATTGAAAAATTTTATGACGTTTTGCTAGCGTATATTCATGATGTAGGTTTGTGATAAGCTGTCGCTGCAAACAATTTGTGAGCTGGTTAAACTGTTTTTGCCAGTCAGCCATTGTCCCTGTATGCGTGTTAGTTCGTTCAATATACCAGCTTTGTTGTTGCTGTTCAGTGTCTAGTTCAGCAAAGAACTCAATGAAGCCAGCGATGCTATCACAATGAGTCAGCACCAGCAATTGAGGAACTGATTGGAAATTTGTTTGCAACTGCCTTAAACGTTGTGTTATCGCATCGAGATAGGGTGGGGTATGTTCTGCTAAGCCTGTGCAACGATAAGTTGTCAGCACGCTCGCCAGATGACAGCCATTTGGCATGGTGCATAATAATTGTAAAATTGCTTGCCAATGTGCGTTAGCGGTCACATTGTTCGTTTCCAATAGCTCTGGGGCAACTTCAATAAATATAGTGTCTTGATAGAACCAAAATGTACAAACATCAGGCCATATGTGTGAGGTTGCCGTGTGGGATTGTGTTGGCAAACCGCTTTGTGTCAGCAATGTGCTTTTACCACTATCAGGTGGCCCAAGGATGAGGTGACAATCGATCGTATCCTTGGATTTAAAGGGTGGCCAGCCAGGTCTTTTTTTTTCAGGTTTTTCTTGCTGTTGTAAAATATCCTTTAAATGGGCACGTAGCTGATCATGCATCGCGTTGATCTCTGCTTTTTTGCTCCCTGTTCGGTGCAGGTTAAGCTGCTGTTTGATTAGACTGCACATTGAGCGAATAAAGTAATACCTGTATTGAAGTTTGCTATACATGAGAACTCAGCGTTAACAATGCTGATAAATAACCTTCTAGTATATGGTTAAAACCAGCATAACAGGACAGTAGTAACAAGCAGCTTGTAAAAAGTAAACACCAAAGGGCTGTTGGCCGTGTTGCTTTTTTACAATTAGGACGATTTGTGTTGATGTGGACAGCCGTTGTGGTATTATCATGTACTAAATCGGCAGCACGTACTGATAATTGACGACTCAACGGGCCACGTTCTCGCATGATACAGCTATAGATATCATCTTTAATGCGCTCTCGTTTTGCCAGACCATTTTTCATTTGTTGATAATGGCCAGTTAAACCAAAACTTAGGCAGACATAAAATAGCTCTAATAGATCAATCGGTGGTTTGTGGTCGGCGATCATGCGTGCCAACAAGGTAAAGAAACCCTGTTCGCCTTGCTGATCATGCTGAAATATTTTTTTGAGCATGGATAAAGCTGGCTTGCCAGCCTGTCGTTGTTGATGATCCATAATCTCATCAATTAGTACACACAAAGCATAACGGGCTGCTAAAATGGTATTTGTTGTGTATAAACGCTTCTGTGCGGCTTGTTCAAAACTCTTTACTTCGTGTGTTAGTTTATCGTATAGGAACTGATGATCATCTTTAGCATTAAAACAAGTTAGTGAAGGTATCATATTCAATAGCGGTAGTGCGCACGCAAGCAGTGCATTTGGAGTATCCTCATTGATGTTTCTCGGCATATAAGATGGGTAAAACTGGTGCAATGGAGTGAGTGGCAGTGGTCGTTGAACCTGTGAGGAAGGGACTAACTCTAAACAGAAACCCTGCGGGTTGATCTGTTCTTTATCAAGAGATGTTTGATAATCTATTTCACTCACTATAACTAGCCCAGATTTTCCGTAGACCACACCCCTACATTATCTCTAGAATGCTATGGAAAGTCAACCGTGCAAGCAATTTTACCAAAAATGAGCGTAAAGCCCCTGTATTTAGACATGGGGAGTATCAGGCTTTGCACTTGGACATATAATAAAATTTTTGATAAGATAGGATAGGTGTCAATTTAAATTGGAGAACGATATATGAACAATTTTACAAATAAAGGTAATGTCATCAGAGGTCGCTTTACGGCAAATAATGCTGCAGCCCTTAGTGTCAATAAGGTGTTACGTAATACTTATTTATTGTTGAGTATGACGCTATTATTCAGCGCAGCCTGCGCCTTCTATGCGATTATCAGTAATGCACAACCACTAGGCATTATTGTTTTTCTAGTGGGTATGTTTGGCTTGTCTATGCTTACGCGTTCGCTGCGTAACAGTGTTTGGGGTATTCCTGCTATCTTTGCTTTTACTGGGTTTATGGGTTACATGCTAGGTCCTATTTTAAATATGTATCTTGTCAGTTTTACCAATGGTTCCTCTCTTGTGTTTACTGCATTAGGGATGACTGGTATCATTTTTGTTGGACTATCTCTGTATGCACTAACAACCCGTAAAAACTTCAGTTACTTAGGCGGTTTTTTGTTTGCTGCATTTCTGGTTAGCTTTTTAGCGGGTATCGGTGCTATTTTATTTCACATGCCTTTATTAAGTCTGGTGGTATCTGGTGCCTTTGCACTGTTGTCATCTGCTGCAATTTTATATCAAACCAGTTTGATTATTCATGGTGGTGAGCGTAACTATATTATGGCGACTATTTCGCTGTATGTTTCATTGTTCAATCTTTTCCTCAGCTTATTACGTTTATTAAGTGTATTTGCTGGTAGTCGTGATTGATGGGTGTGGCATGACAGTTGCCGATAATTGGTATTTTTAGTAAAAATGAGCGTAAAGCCTCTGTCTTTAGACATGGGGAGTATCAGCAAATCGCTCCAACAAAGTTGTTAACCCAGCTCGGTCAATTGGCTTGCCCTCGACATAGTCGCACCCAGCATCAAGACAAGCTTGTCGCCTATCTTTACTTTGTGCGTGACATGTCAGAGCTACAATTCTTACTTGAGACTGCTTATGATCAGTCAGCTCACGTATTTTCCGTGTCGCTTCCATGCCGTCGAAATCTGGCAATCCTATAGGTTGTGTAGCAAAAATGAGCGGTATATAAGATAATATTTATTTAACCAAATATTAAAGGTAAAATTGATGATCAAATTTTCTGGAAGACATTTTCCGAAAGATGTTATTTTATGCTGTATACGTTGG
>PIWD01000020.1 GCA_003354005.1 Gammaproteobacteria bacterium
ACAAGTAATTGCAATCGTTGACTGCAAACGTATATAACGGTGATTAAGATAACCAATCGTGACAGCTATCGTGAGTAGTAGAGAACTTAAAGTGTAAACATTCATGCAAATATTATAGAGGTTTTTCAGGGAAATTACCTACCATTGTATCTTCTTCTTCAATTATTATATGGTGGTTTGTGTGCATACTTGTAATAGCGAGACTACTAGTAAGCTTTTTTTCTGCTTGCGTACTTGTAATAGTGGGACTACTAGCAGGTATAGAATACTTTTTTTTAAAATTTTGCTCAATAAGAACCCTAACAATACTGGCGATCACTAATAATACACCCATAATAAGTAATACGAGTGACAGTAAGATGAGTACGGGAGGAAATCCTGTCGACAGAGCAGCAACTAGCGTGGAAATATTGAGAAAATAAATCACCAAGGCCACTGTAGCGACAAGTAGAGCATATAGAGAAAAAGCACGCACTGGTTCAGAGGGATACCGTAAAAGCAAAATAAAAACAGAGATACTCAACATAGCAATCGGTAGAGCCATACCACCCCCTATAAGGGCTAAGCTACCCATAAAAGCTAATTTAAGCAATGCATAACCAAAGAAGAAAACAGATAAAAATATAAATATTCCACAGCTAACGTTGTGAGCTTTACGCAAATCGACTGGTTTATACAGCATGTCACGTAAACACTCTTCTAAAACCATAAAATCACTACTATCAGTATAAAAATTATGCCAGGTAGCGTCCAACAATTTAGAATTTTTTTTATTGAGATTAAATTTATATCTACCTTTTGTTTTGCTATTAATAAGAGAAGCAGCACATTCTAAAACAGATACATTGTCCAGCTTCAATTCTCCTAGATCTTGTTGCAAAAATATCTTCATATAAGCAGAAAATCCATTGTAGGTTCTTAGTTCCTCTGAAAGATCGCTGATGGATAGTCCAGCTGACCGTAATGCTGACAATACTAAAATAGCAGATCGTCGTAATGTGTGTAACTGCTCATTTTTTTCATCTTCATTCTCTTGCAGATAAGTGCTAATTATAGAAATTTCATCAAACCAATGGCTACGGATAAGTTGTCTACCATAGGGTCTAAGCTCTTTTTTCCTAGTCTCCTTCAGAATTTTTTCTCTGAAAAATAGTATTAACTCATTAGGAGATTCATTCTTGTAACAGCAAGCGATGCTTTTTTTAAGTAGTTTATCTCTACATTCCCCCTTATTCAAATCAAAATTAAGAAGGTTAATGTAGCTATAAAGACCAGCTGCAGACAAATAAGCATCGAGCAAATTGATAGCAGCATGTAGGGCACAAAGTGCGTCCCATTGTATTGGTAAATCTTTATCATATGTTAAGGAGTTGATTTCGGTACTTACTTTTCTCTCATTTAAAGCACCATTAAGCATCATTAGTATGTAATTTTCAACAACCTTACCGTCATCATATCTTGGGAAGGAGTCATAAATAGTACAATTGTAAGAACCAAGACGTAGACGTTGAAAACAAATAACACAATCATGTGCACTAGCATTGTAAAAACTACTTTTAGAGCAAATTTGTGTGCGTATAGCAAAAAAAGGTGTTTTAGACTCTATTTCTCGTGCAATTGTGTCAAAAAAATCACAATTTAGCGTCCCTATAGGCCGATCTTGATTATTTGTATGAATTTTGTCTCCTAAGCCACCTTCATGTGGATCCTGCTTACTATCGTGTTCTATTGATTTATTAGGCAATTCTGCCTGCATAACCTCTTCACCTTTTTCATCATCAGTATTTTCTTTAACAGGTTTAAGATTGACCGTTTTGGTGGTTTCTTTCTTACTTTGTTTTATTAGTTTATTAAGAAATTCTTTCTGCGTAATGTCTTCAACTTTTTTACTATCAGTATTTCCTTTTTTAAAAAAGTCACTACTATACTCACTAGTGCATTCACGTTCATCCTTATTTACGAATATAAAAACTTTTGAGTCTAACCCAATTCGATTGATCTCAAAAAAAATCATGTCAATTATCTTAGAGATATCTGGATCGCTTCGATGTTCCTCCCTAAGCACTTTTAGTAATGCTAACATTACTATCCGTACATCAGAGTCTGCAATACGAGAATATTGTTGTTCTAACCCACCAGGTTTTCCATAAAGATTACGGTATACACCACTGGAAAAATGACAGCACACACCACCTCCGTAAGGATGTTTTTCCGTATAGACTTTCCAAGCTAAATCAATAAGATTAGTACAATTATCATCCTGTGGCAGGTCTTCTTCTTTTTTAAACTGCATAAAAATTACCTAACGAATTCATTATTACAAGCTATATTATACCTATATCAGCGATATTATCAATTATTAAGTTGGCTGTCTTATGTGAGAAAAGCATCAATTAAATCTTGGCCATGATCTGTTAAAATAGATTCAGGATGAAATTGCACACCAAATACAGGTTCTGTCACGTGACGTATGGACATAATTTCCCCTATTTCACTCCATGCTGTTACCTTAAGTACTCGCTTAGGGAATGAATTTGGTGAGACAATTAGTGAATGATACCTCCCAACAGTCAGTGGATTAGGCAAGTTTTTAAATAAATAGTCTTGATCATGTCGTATACAAGAGTCCATGCCATGAATAGGCTGTTTTGCGCGTTCAATGCGTGCACCATAGATCTGTGCAATTGCTTGATGCCCTAAGCAGACCCCTAAAATAGGTATTGAACCAGAAAAATGCTTGACAACATCTAATGAAATACCAGCTTGATCAGGGGTGCCTGGTCCTGGAGAAAGAATAATATGGGATGGATTGAGTTGTCGAACACCTGTGCAATTAATTTTATCATTACGGTAAACAACTTGCTCTTTGCCTAGTTCATTGACGTAGCGAGCGAGGTTGTAGACAAATGAATCATAATTATCAATCAAAAGTATCATTCTGTACTTAGTCCCAATGCTTCAAGTAATAAACGCGCTTTTGTTAGTGTTTCGCTATATTCTTCTTCTGGGTCTGAGTGAAGTAGTATGGCACCACCGACATGGAAACTAAGCTGTCCGCGAATTATGACATAACTGCGAATTAAAATTGAGGTATCCATACTGCCGTCAAAGCCCCAATAACCGATACTGCCACAATAAGGTCCGCGTGTCACTGGTTCTAATGTATCTATAATTTGTAAGGAGCGTATTTTAGGTGCACCACTAATTGAGCCACCAGGAAAACATTGCGTGAAAAGATCAAGTGCATCATAACCAGCTTGCAACTTCCCTTGCACTACCGACACTAAATGGTGCACACCCGCATAGCTTTCTAAACCACAATACTGCGGTACTTTAATATGATGCGGTTGGCATACGCGTGATAAATCATTTCGCATGAGATCAACAATCATTGTATTTTCAGCACGATCTTTCGGGCTATTCAGTAATTCCTCTGCTAATCTATGATCTTCTTTTACGTCAAAGCTACGCTTACGTGTGCCTTTAATGGGTCTGGTTTCAACATGTCCATTGCAGACGTGTAGAAAGCGTTCTGGTGATGATGAAAGGATATACAGAGATTGATAACGCAAATAAGCCGCAAAAGGAGCTGGATTGATCGAACGTAAACGCTGGTATAACTGCAAGGGTGTATAAGGCAAGGCAGCTTGATAGTTAAAACACTGCGACAAATTAACCTCAAAAATATCCCCCTGTGCAATTGCTTCTATTGCTTGGCTAACCATAGCTTGGTAAGACTGCTTGGAAAAATTGCTGATGAGTGCTTTAGGCTTGATGCTAATACTCCAATCAAGTTTTGGGGTATCACTCACAGTCTCAACACGACTTAACAAGTAAAGCAAACGTTCACGTGCACGTTTCTCACGTATAATCTCAGATTCTTCAGGTAAGCCACTGGAAATAATCCACGCACGTTTTAAGTAATGATCAAAGCTAATTACCAAATCATAGCAAGCAACAGCCCAATAAGGGTCTTGACTGCCCTCGATCATGCTTTGACTGATAGGGTGTAGATGATAAGACCAATCGTAAGACCAAAATCCAGCAACCCCTCCCTGAAAAGGAGGCAGACCATCAATAGTTTCTGAGCGATAACGTTGATGAACTTCACGCAAATACTTCAATGGGTCATCGCAAGGTGTTAATTGACCGTCCACCCATAGCCCTAGTTGATCATGATGCAAACACATAAAAGGTACAACAGCTAAAAAACTATAACGCCCTAGCTGATTGTGGAAAAGTGCACTATCGAATAATAAGCAAACTTCGTCATCTTTAAACACCTCTACATAGTCAATAGGGTCACGGTAATCAATGGCATTCACCATGCCTAAGAATGTGTTATTTTTAGATGTTTTTTTAAGCATGCTTCCTGATACTCCCCATGTCTAAAGATAGTGGCTTTACGCTCATTTTTGGTAAATAATGTGTATTTGCCTCAGCACAATTATTGCTCAATTAACCAGGTAACCAGGGTTCGATGGAGGCGAAAGCTTCTTTAAGTAAAGCTGGATTCTTCCCCCCACCCTGTGCCATGTTAGGACGTCCCCCACCTTTGCCACCCAGTTGTTGTGCCACAACATTGAGTAATTTAGCCGCATGGACGTTGGATGAAGGGGTTGTCCCAGAGACTAGTTGAATGTCTTCACCAGTAGCGCGTGCGAGTAAGATAACGATACGTTTGTTGACGTTTGTGGCTTGTTTTTTGCAAATAACCTGGTCTACAAGCTGTCTGAGTAATTTTATGTCAAGTTGGTCAAAACGTTGAACAATAAGCTGTAGGCCATTGATATTTTTTGCTTCGGCAATTAGGTTCTTTGCTAGGTAAGGTAGTAGTATATCGGCTAGTTCCTGCTGGTTTTTGGCCGTTGCATTAGTTTGTGCTTGTATTATTTCAATCTGTTTGACGATGTCCTTCGGTGTTGTGTGTAGCAATTTACAGCTCTGCTCAAGCTGCTGTAGTCGCTGCTGTATCCATTGAAGTGCCCTACCCCCTGTGCAGGCTTCTATACGGCGGATGCCAGATGCAATGCTGCTTTCTGAGATGATTTTGAATAAACCGATTTCACCAGTCTGTTTGACATGAGTGCCGCCACAGAGTTCTAATGAAAAGTCACCAATGTTCAGCAGACGAACTTTTTCTCCATATTTTGCATCAAATAATGCAAGAGCTTGTCGTGCTTTGGCAGTCTCTAGACTCACTTGTTCTGTGGTAACAGGGAGGTTTTTATAAATTTGATTATTGACGATGGTTTCAATTTCTATTAGTTGTTGTGGGGTGATAGGTTTAGTATAGGAGAAATCAAATCGTAAGTGTTGTGTGTTAACGCATGAACCTTTTTGTTGGACTTGTTCCCCCAGTAATTGACGTAGTGCCGCGTGTAACAGGTGTGTCGCGGAATGGTTGCATTGTATGGATAGCCTTGTATTACTGGAGATTGTAGCCTGTACTTGATCGCCAAGACTAAGTTTTCCTTGCTCAATTTGACCCTCATGTAAGTGGATCTCACTGTATTTAAAGGTGTTGCTTACTTGGAATTGGTTGTTGCCTGCCCTTAATGTTCCTCTATCTCCTATTTGTCCACCACCTTCGGCGTAAAAAGGGGTAGTATCTAGGATAATAATCCCCCGCTCACCTGTATTCAGTTCTTGAACATTTTCACTATCTTTTAGTAAGGCAAGAATTTTTCCTGGAGACTGCTCACGCTCATATCCCGTAAAGTGTGTAGGTTCTTTCAGGTTCAGTTTAAATTGCTGTGTTTTAAAGTGGCTGGCTTCTCGCGATTGTTTACGCTGTGTTGCCATGGCTCGATCAAATCCAGCCGAGTCAATACTGAAATTTAATTCACGTGCCATATCACCAGTCATATCTTTGGGAAAACCATAGGTATCATAGAGCTGAAAGACTAATTCACCTGGTATGACTCGACCCTTAAGCTGTGCAACACGTTGTTGAAAAATTTGCATGCCCTGGGCTAAGGTTGTGGAAAATTGTTCTTCTTCCTGTCGTAAAGTTGCTTCAATTTTATTCTGTTGTGCACCTAAGTTAGGGTAAACCGACCCTAGGGTGGCAATTAAAGGGGTGACAAGGTGATAAAAGAAAGGTGGCTGAGCACCTAGACGGTGCCCGTGGCGTAGTGCACGTCGAATAATACGGCGCAGTATATAGCCACGACCTTCATTGCTAGGCACGATATCTTCAGTGATCATAAAGCAGGCTGAACGGATATGATCAGCCAGTACGTGTAACGCACTGTGCTCAGGGTCATTACAGCCCGTTAATTGCATACCTGTTTCAACCAATGGTGTGAATAAATCTGTCTTATAGATGCCCTGGACATCCTGTAGAATCATCAACAGACGTTCTAACCCTATACCTGTATCAACGCAGGGTTGGCTAAGTTGCTCTAAGGAGCCGTCTGTGTGCTGATTGTACTGTGTAAAGACCAGGTTCCAAATTTCAATGTAGCGTGCACCATCTTGTTCAGAACTACCAGGTGGACCACCTTCAAAACTTGACCCACGGTCATAAAAGATTTCGCTACAGGGACCACATGGTCCCGTGGCACCCATACTCCAAAAATTTTCCGTACGGTCTAGGTAGGAAAGATGTTTAGGGTTAATTCCGATTTTATTTAGCCAAATATCGGCAGCTTCTTGATCTTCTTCAAAAACACTGACCCACAATCTGCCTGGATCTAATTGTAAAACGTCAGTAAGAAAGGTGTAGGCATATTGGATAGCTTCACGCTTAAAGTAGTCTCCAAAACTAAAGTTACCGAGCATTTCGAAGCAGGTAAGATGCCAATCATCATATCCCACGTCATCAAGGTCATTGTGCTTGCCTCCAGCACGCATACATAACTGTGAACTGGTTGCTCGACGGCAACGATCGCTAGGATTCAGGAAGTAATCTTTAAACTGAACCATGCCAGAGTTAACGAACAACAAGGTGTTGTCACCTCTAGGTATTAGGGGAGCACTGGGAAAGAGGGTGTGTCTCTGTTTTTTGAAAAAATTGAGGAACAGTTGTCGCAATTTCTGCGAATTTATACCTGTGTGAGCCATTTCACTTTTTTCCCATATTACAAAATGTCAAGTTAGGTTTAAAACCATCATGCCAAAAAGAGCACCACCTACGTATACTACAACAGGTTATGCTCCTCCCCAACTGATACTACCCATGTCTAAAGACAGGGGCTTTATACTCATTTTTGGTAAGGCGAATCATAGACAAATTTTGGAGTTTTATCAAGCTCCTGTTTTAGCCGTTTTTTGTTCCAGCTTACTTTCCACTTTTGAGCCTGATGTTGGGGATTGCAATTTTTTTGGACATATTTTCTTTCGCAGGGCTTCAGTAATTTCTGCCATCAATATTGGGTTTGCTTTAAGGTATTCACGAACATTGTCTTTCCCCTGCCCT
Source organism: Gammaproteobacteria bacterium (assembly GCA_003354005.1). Classification (GTDB taxonomy): domain Bacteria; phylum Pseudomonadota; class Gammaproteobacteria; order PIWD01; family PIWD01; genus PIWD01. Next base: position 7,424 of record PIWD01000020.1, read on the forward strand.
AAGCGTTGGTCTTTATAGCTGTACCAAGCACCAGACTTAATAATTACCTCATGCAGTACACCTAAGGTGATCAGTTCACCCTCGCGTGAAATACCTTCACCGTATAGTATATCAAACTGTACTTGTTTGAATGGTGGGGCTACTTTATTTTTAATAACTTTTACGCGAACTTCACTGCCAACAACCTCATCACTCCGTTTGATGCTGCCGATTCGGCGTATATCTAGGCGTACAGAGGAGTAGAACTTTAGTGCATTCCCCCCCGTAGTAGTTTCTGGATTACCGAATACAACCCCTATTTTCATACGTATTTGATTGATGAAGATAACCAAGGTATTAGAACGTTTAATATGACCAGTTAGTTTACGTAAGGCTTGCGACATTAAACGAGCCTGCGTACCCATATGGATGTCGCCCATGTCACCCTCAATCTCTGCTTTGGGCGTTAAAGCTGCGACTGAATCAATGACGATGATGTCGACTCCACCAGAACGGACTAGCATATCGGTGATTTCTAGTGCCTGTTCTCCCGTATCAGGTTGTGATATCAGCAGTTTATCAGTATTGACCCCTAATTTTTCGGCATAACTAGCATCTAAGGCATGTTCTGCATCGATAAAGGCTGCCGTTCCACCTTTTTTCTGTGCCTCAGCGATAGCATGGAGGGTCAAGGTTGTCTTGCCTGATGACTCTGAGCCATAAATCTCAACGATACGGCCACGAGGATAACCACCAATTCCCAAGGCGATATAATCGAGACTTAGGCAACCGCTAGAAATGGTTTGGATGTCCGTTGGAAAATTGTTATCATTAAGGCGCATGATCGAGCCTTTGCCAAATTCTCGCTCAATTTGACCCAATGCAGCTTCCAGTGCGCGTGCTCGATTATCCTCATTACTCATTTGTTGATGCTTCATCGTTAATAATTATCCTCTGTGGTTTGGATTAGTTAATAATAGTCAACAGACCAATAAGAGCCTGCTCGCTTGCTTGTTGTCGGATTTGTTCCCGACCGCCAGAAAAATAATAAACCTGACTGCTCACTCGTACATCTGCACCTGGTGAATAACATTTACCCCAAGCAATCCACACTAAGCCAATTGGCTTCATTGTAGCACCATGACTAGGTCCAGCAATACCGGTAATAGCTAACCCAATCTGTGCCTGACTATGCTTAAGTGCACCCTCAACCATTGCACAGGCAACTGCTTTGCTGACTGACCCGTACTGATTCAATAAATCTAGAGGCACGTCTAGCAGTCTTTGCTTCATTGCATTGCTATATGTAACAAAACCTCCCTCATACCATTTGGAAGATCCAGCTAAGGACGTTAACCATGCAGCAACACAACCACCTGTACAAGATTCAGCGGTTACCAAACGATAATCAAAATACTGTAAGCATTGCGCGATACGTGCAACAACCTGGATTTGTGCATTCGAATCAAACATAGCGAGTTCATCCTAGCATAATACAGTCCTTCCAGATAGTCTATTTTTGGAAAAATGTTACACTGTCAAAGATCTGTTAACCCAGCCGTTTACTGCAAGGATTTTTATATGTTGAAGCACACGCCCATGATGCAACAGTACTTATCACTCAAGGCAGATTATCCTGGCATGTTATTTTTTTATCGTATGGGTGATTTTTACGAATTATTCTATGAAGATGCTGTTGAGGGGGCTAAATTACTCAATTTGCGCCTAACCAGTCGCGGTCAATCGGCTGGCAAGCCTGTGCAAATGGCTGGCATACCTCATCATGCAATTGATAATTATTTATCAACATTACTAAAATCTGGTCGATCTTCCGTTATTTGTGATCAAGTTGGTGACCCAAAAATCAGTAAAGGACCTGTTGAGCGACAGGTTACCCGTATCATAACGCCAGGCACGGTAATTGATGAGGCTCTCTTACAGACAGACAAAGATAATGTCTTGATGTCGATCCATTATCAAACCGACGGTGATACGTATCATTATGGTATCGCCGTGTTTGATATGACGCGTGGCTGTTTTGTATGTCAATCATGCCCGAATATTGAATCGCTTTATGACGCATTAGAACGATTACTACCCGCAGAAATTTTAGTCAGTGAGCAGTTCCCTACCGATTTAAAGTCCTATCATTTACGAAAACGCCCTAGCTGGGAATTTGATAGTGAAACAGCTTTTCGTTTATTATGTCAGCAATTCAAAACATGCACTCTGACAGGTTTTGGTTTTGATAAAGAGCATCTTTCAGTTGGTGCTGCTGGCTGTCTGTTGCAGTACGTTAAGTACACACAGAAAACACATTTACATCATATACATGCCTTACGTTTGGAGGAAATCAATGAATATGTTGTATTAGACGCTGCAACACGCCGTCATTTAGAGTTGACCAAAAATATCAGTGGTAATCAAACACATACACTTGGGGCACTGTATGATGCTACCATGACCCCTATGGGTAGTCGCTTATTCAAACGTTGGCTTCACCAACCCTTACGTGACTTTCAAATTTTAAAAAATCGTCAACAGTTTATTCAATCACTATTATCAGAAAAACAGTACCTATCGATACGTGAGGTATTGCGTGGCATGGGAGATGTCGAACGTGTATTAGCTCGTATTGGTCTCATGCGTGCCAGACCACGTGATTTGCTACATTTGCTCTATACTATTCATGCTTTACCTGAGTTGCATAGCCTACTAGAGGGATACACAGACTGTTTAACCCAGGACATGCGCCTTGCTTTTTCTGATTTCAGTGCAATAGAAACGATTCTATCTAATGCAGTGGTTGAAGATCCGCCGAGTTTAATACGTGATGGGGGCGTAATTGCCTCTGGGTACGATGAAGAATTGGATGCACTACGTCAACTTAGCATGGATTCTAATCAGGTGTTGAAGGATATTGAGCGACAAGAGCAGGCACGCACTGGCATTGCCTCTCTGAAGATTATTTATAACCGTGTATATGGCTACTGCATCACGGTAAGCCGATCACAGACTGAGCGTGTACCTGAGGACTATATCCGTCGTCAAAGCCTTAAGAATGTTGAGCGCTACACGATACCTGAACTACAGGCACATGAAGAAAGGGTTTTAAGCAGCCAAAGTCGTGCCTTAGCACGTGAAAAATATTTATATGAGGCTCTGCTAGAACGCATCATTGAGGATTTAGCTCCACTACAAGTGATGGGTACTGCAATAGCAAAACTTGATGTTTTAGCTAATTTAGCCGAACGCACCGATCAATTAGGCTTGGTTTGTCCAACTCTGACAGAACAACCAGGTATTATGATCAAACAAGGGCGACATCCCGTGATTGAGCAAATTCAATCAAATCATGCATTTGTTCCAAATGACACTGAGTTAGAACCACAACAGCGTACTCTCTTGATTACTGGTCCCAATATGGGTGGCAAATCAACATATATGCGACAGGTGGCATTAATTGTGATTCTTGCGCATATTGGCAGCTTTGTGCCAGCAGAACAAGCTGAAATTGGGCCAATTGACCGTATTTTTACCCGTATCGGAGCTTCAGATGATTTGGCCAGTGGTCGCTCAACATTTATGGTAGAAATGACAGAAACAGCGAATATTTTACATAATGCAACGTCCATGAGTTTAGTGCTGATGGATGAAGTTGGTCGTGGTACAAGCACTTTTGATGGCCTGTCACTTGCATGGGCTTGTGCAAGTTATTTAGTGGATGAGGTTCAAGCATTTACGCTATTTGCAACGCATTATTTTGAATTAACACGCTTAGCGGATCAAAAATCCAGTATGTGCAATATACATTTCGATGCTCATGAACACGATGGTAAGTTAGCTTTTCTTTATAAAGTCTGCCCAGGACCGACCAGTCGCAGCTATGGTTTACAAGTCGCTCGTTTAGCTGGTATACCCGATCAGGTGCTAACACAGGCTAGCCAAGTACTGCAACAGTTAGCAAGCAGTTCCGCAAACCATCTCCATTTAGTAGAGTGATGTGGTAGCCAGCCTCTATAATAGGACAGTTATAATTGGGTGATTATGCAAGGTCGGTAAAAAATCAAGAGAAGGTGTAGGCACTCAGATACCTTGCAATGACCCGCTATACAAATGGTATTTTGAATTTGCTGGTTCCGTGGTTTGAATTAAATAACATAAGGTAGTACAATACAGGCATTGCTGGAGAGATGGCCGAGCGGTTTAAGGCGCTCCCCTGCTAAGGGAGTATGGGGTATCCCCATCGAGGGTTCGAATCCCTCTCTCTCCGCCACGCTCTACGGATTACACACAGATAAGTATGAGCGTGCTGCATGCTCTGTATTATTTTTGTCAATATCGGAATCATCCTTATTGCATGTTTTGCCATATACCACGCTGGCACTTTTTGTAGGCCTGTAAGTAAGCTCAACTTCAGTCCGTTTGTCAGTAGCAACAAAGCGTCTGTAGAGACGCCCTAGCAAGACAAGTGGAAAAAATTGATCATCTATCTTTACTCCAAAAAATACATACAAAATTGCCATTGTCATCAGCAACAAACCAAATGCATATCTTATTATTATAAATGAAGCTATATCGGCAGCTACCGCACCTATGCCCTTATGATTAACTGCGACAATATTATTATTTTCTTCGTTAGTTCTATACATCATAACATAATCCCTCAATTTTATTAACTATCTGCCCATTTTTTCTTGCTAGAAATAAAAAGACAACCCACCCCTTTTATTATAAAGGAAAAATTTACATTATGCAAGGGAAAATTCGGCATTCTGGCTACTTCCAATAATATAATATATAGTTGTAGTCTGAAAAAGCATTAATTCTTTGGTACAAATAAGCCACAACTAAGAATTAGCTGGTCAAACAAATTATTTTTTATGCTGGAAAATGGAAGGTTAAACGTGCTGTTTGCAGGTCACATAAGATTTGCTGATGCAGAGCCTCTGGTGAATCAAATCGCTTTTCATCCCGTAGTTTTTTTATAAAACGAATGGTCAGCAATTGCCCATAGAGGTTGGCACAGAAATCAAATAAATGCACTTCTAAACGACATTGCCTGCCAGCGGTGAGGGTCGGGCAGTAGCCTGCATTTGCGACACCCCAGTAGTGATGACCATTTTCTAGCTGCATTTTGAGCTTGAATGGGCAAGTTATAATGCTAGCCGTTGCAGTGATTCCACCTTCTACTATTTTCATAAATCGCTACATTATAGCCAGCTTTTTCCAATTTACTCATACACCAAGAAACTGCTGTAACTCCACCATCTTCCCTTGAGAAATTGAGTTTGCAGAGTTGATCAGCTCTATCTTCTACACCTAGATCTTCTAACGTTATTCCATTGTCGTTTCTACTGAGCAACATGATATCACTATTGATACTATCCTTTATAGCCATAGCTTCCTCAGCACTCACTTCCCTGCTGTAATGTTTTAAGCTATAAAAATACTCATTGCTAAATCTATCGTTAATTAGCCGATTATAAGCTCTATTATCACTTTCTTTATAGTTTATTTTTGTAATATAAGCTATGCCATTATCAAGCCTAATTTCCACATCATACAAATTAAGATAACAGCTAAAATTGCCATCAGCATCGATCTTATTAAGATGTTCTTCTATCAGTATGAAATAACGGCTTCCCTGTTTAAGAATAGAAACCACCCCTTTATCTTCTCTTACAAAAAGATGGCCACCTACTACGCTATCAAGGATTATAGAACTATTGTGATCTAAAATTTCACTATTATGATGAATAAAGTTAATATAATTGCTGGACAGCTTGTCCGCACCAACAAAGCTTCTGTAGGGAGTATAAACGAGATTCAAGCCCAAGACGCCTATAAATAAAAACCATCCAACTGCAACTATGATAAGCTCTAGCTCTATTGCTAACATTGGCACGAAAAGAAAAGTGATCCCTGCAACAAGAAATATGAGTGCTGTAACTAACAGCAGAATAGCATAATGAGGGAAGCCTTGCTCTTTGCGATACTTATGCCCAGCTCTTTGTTCTCTAATAAAATTACTACCGCCACTCCATTTGTTGGCAATAAAGTTTAGCAGGCCGTTGGTAAGATGGGCGAATATTATACAGCCTCCAAGTGCAATCAGAATGTATGGAATACATAGCATTACTACTGCTAGGACTACGAATATTGCCCCTGAATTCACAACAATAAGGCCAATTAATGTAAATATTATCCCTACAGTGATCAAAAGTAAACATCTCTCCACCAATGCCATTATACATAGAGCTTTATAGCCAAGCATAAAACTTACAGCACCTATCCCTTTATCATTAACTGCGATAATATTATTATTTTCTTCGTTAATGCTATCCATCATAATGCAATCCCTCAATTTTATTAACTATCCGCCCATTTTTTCTTGCAAGAAATAAAGACAACCCGCCTTTCTCATTATAAAGGAAAAATTTACATTATACAAGGGAAAATTCGGCATTCTGGCTACTTCCAGTAATATAATACATAGTTGTAGTCTGAAAAAGCATTAATTCTTTGGTACAAATAAGCCACAACTAAGAATTAGCTGGTCAAACAAATTGTTTTTTATGCTGGAAAATGGAAGGTTAAACGCGCTGTTTGCAGGTCACATAAGATTTGCTGATGCAGAGCCTCTGGGGAATCAAATCGCTTTTCATCCCGTAGTTTTTTTATAAAACGAATGGTCAGTAATTGCCCATAAAGATTGGCACAGAAATCAAATAAATGCACTTCTAAACGACATTGCCTGCCAGCGGTTAGGGTCGGACAGCAACCTACATTTGCAACACCCCAGTAGTGATGACCATTTTCTAGCTGCACTTGTACAGTGTACACACCATTTAAGACCATATGCCTGCGTTTGTGGTTGATGTTTGCAGTGGCAACGCCAAATTTTACATATCCTAGACCTGCGCCCCGTATCACACGACCTATAATGGTATAAGGTTTCCCCAAGGCAGTTTCAGCTAAGGTCAATTGCCCAGTTTTTAGTAGTTTCCGAATAGTACTACTGCTAATGATCCTCCCTTGTTCAGTAGCCAAGTCAACCTCACTAACATTAAAATGGTGTTGTTTGGCATATTGTTTTAGCAATGACAGGTTGCCAGTTCGTTTGTAGCCAAAACATTGCTGTTTGGTTAATACAATATGCTTGATATGCAAGGTGTCGAGCAGGATATCTCGAATAAACTCTCCTGCCGTTTTTTTCTGTAAGTGATGATCGAAGCGCAAGCAAAGAAAGTAGTCTACTTTTAGTGCTCGTAAAGCTAAATATTTTTCGCGTAAATTAAATAAACGGGCTGGAGGAGACTCTGTATTAGGACATTGATACTCTTTGGGCTGTGGCTCAAATAGAATCGCAAGTAAGGGTCGCTGTTTTTGATCAGCTATTGCACGTGCTTGCTGTACTAATTTTTGGTGTCCACGGTGCACTCCGTCAAAATTACCCATGACCACAACCGCTTGTTGGTGATAAGGCCTCACATTATAGGTATTTCGAATAAATATTTTCATAATTATGGCTTAACCTTACCTTAAAATAGGAGAACGTAAATGACGCATCCGTATCCCCATGACCCATAAACTCATAGCATAAATCAACACCCCTCCTAAAATCAAGAAACTCAGATGGATAATGCGCTGATAACCCGACCAATGCAACCATTGCCTTAAATGGGGGCTTAAAACCATGAGCCAAGCTATTAAAAAACTACTCGCCAAGCTTAAGCGTCCTCCAAAGATCAACCAATACCGCCCAGGGCTATAATATTTATGCTTAATGAGGTAGTGCAATAGGCCAAAGACTTGCACACCCGCAGCGATACTGGTTGCTAATGCGAGGCCTGCATGGTGTAGTGGAACAATCAATAGTGCATTGGCAATAATATTTACGCATAAGGCAAGTAATGCTGTTCTGAGCACAATACGAGATTCTTGTCGTGCATAACAGGCGCTTGTTAAGACTTTCATGAGCATAAAGGCAGGCAGCCCAATTGCAAAAGCATGTAAGGCCATTTTAGTCATACGAACGTCAACTGGGTTAAAGGCGTGATAATAAAATAAGGTCGCAATGATTGGACCAGCCAATAGCATCAATCCAATGGAAGCTGGTGTGGCAATTAGTAATATCCAGCGCATGCCAAAATCTAAGGCATGGCTAAATGCTTGCTCATCATTTGCAACGTATTGTTTAGATAAATACGGCAAAATTGCGGTCGATAACGCAATGCCGAATAGACCTAGGGGTAAATTAAAGAGCCTTTCAGCAAAATAAAGCCACGTTACACTGCCATGCACTAGAAAAGATGCAAAAATAGTGTCAATCATAGTGCCAATTTGTACTACGGATCCTGCAATTAAGATAGGTCCCATCATACGTACCAAGCGTTGTACATCCTTCTTCCTCCACCCCCAGCATACTTTTAATGGGAATAATCCTAATGTACGCAGTGAAGGTAGTAACACCAGTAATTGCAAGCAACCTGCACAAGGTACTCCCCATGCCAATAATACAAAGGAATGCTTGCTATACATCCCCAAGGCTGCAAATGTGATTAAGCTAAGGTTCAGTAAAATTGGTGTGGCGGCTGGTAGCGCAAATCGATTATGGCAATTGAGTATGCTACTCGCCATCGAAACGCATGCGATAAACCATAAATAGGGCATTGTAATACGTAATAAGTGCTTGGCCAGATCGAAACGCTCACTACCCCATCTAAAACCAGGTGCTATAAGTTTAATCAGTAACGGACTTGCAAATATGGCACAGACTGTAATGAATAATACGATACACATTAAGGTTCCGGATACATCACTGATAAATGCTTTTTCAGAAGGAGTTGCTTTATCCGTAGTAAGCTTTGGCTGGGATATGCTTTTAAAACTCGATGCTTGCTTGTCAACCAATAAGGGTACAAACGATTGAGAAAAAGCACCCTCAGCAAATAAACGCCGACCCAAGTTAGAGATACGAAATGCAACGATGAAGGCGTCAAATCCAGCACTTGCACCAAATAACTGTGCAAAAACAACATCACGTACAAAACCTAGAACACGTGAAACTAATGTCATCGTAGCAATAACAGCCACTGACTTTAATAACCGATTACGCATTATAATACCTTGACAAATACTTTATAAAAAGGCATATTATCGCATACAATACACTCTAAATGCACAAATAGGAGAATCATACCAGTGGCAAACTCAGCTCAAGCAGAAAAACGGCATCGTCAGTCCTTGAAAAGGCGCGGGCGTAATGTACATCGGTGCTCAACTGTAAAGAGTGCAGTCCGCAATGTCTTAAAAGCAGTTGAAGCAAAGAATCTTGAACAAGCGAAAGATGCTTACCGTATTGCGGTTCCCCTGCTTGATCGCATGGTCAGCAAGGAACTCATGCATAAAAATAAAGTAGCACGTCGCAAATCGTATTTAAATCAAAAAATTAAACTGCTTCAGCAGAGCTAATAGATAATAATAATTTTTTTGCGTACGCTATCCGTTTTTCCCCAGTTGGGTCATTTGTAATTGATCCGTTTGGGTAGGAAAATTTTAGGCAGTATTGGTTAATTAGTCGGTATGCCTGGTCTGATTGCTGCACCAGTTGTATGAGTTTTTCAACATAAATCTGGCTTTTTGCCGTAAATTCGATGCAACCTCCTGATTGGGTTAGGTCAAGCTGTTTCACCTTCCGTGTTATCAAATCACAACGTAGGCTATGGATGCCAAATAAACATTGCGCAGCCTCTGGCAAGTCACCGAATCTATCGATTAGCTCAACACGGATAGCCGACAGTTCATTTAAATCAGTGGCTGTCGCAATACGCCGATAAAATACTAGTCGGTCACAAACATCTGCAACATAATCATCTGGTAATAGTGCTGTTGCACTCAAATTAATAACTGGCATGTCATCAATCAATACATTGGCCTTTTTTGAGGCGTTTTTACCATGTTTGATAGCTTTCGCTGCACGTTCTAGCCATTCCATATATAGAGAAAAACCAACTGCGTTCATATGCCCACTCTGAGATTTGCCCAATAGCTCCCCTGCCCCTCGTATCTCTAGGTCATGCTGTGCTAGCGTAAAACCAGCTCCAATACTCTTCATTTCTGTCATAACTGATAAACGTCTTGTGGCATCCTTCCCTAAAAATCTGTCCTGCGGGGTCAATAGGTAAGCATAAGCTTGATGATGGGATCGACCAACTCGACCGCGTAATTGATGGAGTTGTGCTAAGCCAAAACGGTCTGCACGTTCAATAATAATGGTATTACTATTTGGTATATCAATACCAGCCTCCAAAATAGTAGTAGCCAACAGTACATTGCTACGTTGCTGGTTAAAATCATACATGACCTGTTCTAGCTCTTTGGGATGCATTTGACCATGCCCCACCGCAATACGCGCTTCTGGAAATAATTCCGCAAGCTGATCTGCCCGATAGTTAATATCAGCAACTTTATTGTAAATATAATAAACTTGCCCACCACGGGTTAGTTCGCGTAAAATAGCATCACGAATTAATGTGTTATCGTAGGTTTCCACAAAGGTTTTTACGGGCAATCTCTCATCAGGTGGCGTTGCTATAATCGATAAGTCACGCAGATCACAAAAAGACAGGTATAAAGTGCGCGGAATAGGTGTTGCACTTAAGGTTAAAATATCAACCCCCGTTGCTAAATGTCGGATATGCTCCTTATGTCGTACCCCAAAACGATGCTCTTCATCAATTATTAACAGCCCTAATTTATGGTATTTAACTGCCGATTGTATGAGTTTATGAGTGCCGATCAGGATATCAATTTTCCCACTCGCCAAGGAGTCCAAAATTTCTGTCTCCTGCACCTTGCCAACAGTACGCGATAACAAATCAATGCGTATAGGCCAATTGGCAAAACGATCCTGAAATGATTCCAAGTGCTGCTGTGCCAATAAAGTAGTAGGAACTAATACAGCAACCTGTTTTCCATTTTGTACCGCAACAAAAGCTGCGCGCATGGCGACCTCAGTTTTACCAAAACCAGTATCACCACACAAGAGTCTATCCATACTCTGGGGTTGTTTCATATCTTGGATAACGTCAAGTATAGCTCGCGCTTGATCGGGTGTCTCCCGATAAGGAAATGCAGCCGAGAATGCTGAATACTCATCTGGTATCACATAACGATGTCCACTTTGAACTGACCGCTTGGCATATACTTCCAGCAACTCTGCTGCAACGTCATGCACACGATCACCGACCTTTTTCTTAACATTCTTCCAGCGTTTACTACCGAGACCATCAAGAGTAACCTGACTTGGGTCAATGGCCTGGTAACGACTCAATAAGTGTAAGGCAGCAATAGGTACGTATAATTTATCTTGATCAGCATAATGTAGCAATACATAGGCTGCCTCCTGCTCATCAATCACGAGCTTCTCAATCGCAGCGTAGCGACCAATGCCATGATCTTGGTGTACAACTAAGTCGCCTGGGTGTAAATCTAGGTCATAAGAAGCAACATTATGCTGTTGCTTTGATGTCGTGCGTGATAACCAAGCTGGCTCTGAATGTGTGTAAGTCAGCAGATCATCTTCAGTAATCACAATAAGATGATGCTCATCGATCTTGAAACTACCGCGTAAATCACCAACGACAATACCCCAATCAACTGGAGATTCGAGAAATGAGTCCCAATTAGCATATTGTTGTAAGTCAATACCCTGTTCTAGCATACGATCAGACCAATATTGCAGACGACCTAAGCTGCTAACAACCAACAGAAGTTTGTATTCCTCTCCACGGATATATTTTAACAGAGCAGAGACCGATAAACCGCTCGGGTAAGTCAATGCGCTTACTGCTGCTTTTTGATGATGCTTGCCTTTAGCAGAGTTAATGATGAGCTGCTCCTGTGACTTGAGATACTGGAATAACTGCTCAACGGGAATAAGCAAGTCTCTCGGAGGTAACAATGGTCGATTATGATTACCCTGGTATTGTTGGTAACGATGATCAGCAAGCTTCCAATAATCTGTAGCAGCTCGGTAGATATCACCAACCGTAACCCATAATGCTTGACCTAATGCAGAATTATCTGGCAGATAATCCCAAAAACATGCCAATTTTTCTTGAAAAAATAAGGGCAGATAATACTGCAAACCTGGTGAGGATTGCCCCTGTCGCACGTTCTGATAGCTAGGATTCTGACATGCCTGTTGACCAAAAGCTTCTTCCCAACGTTTGCAAAAATTTCGGCATGCTTCATCGTGTAAAGGAAACTCAAAGGTAGGCAGCAAGTTGAGTTCCGTCAATGCGGTCAGAGAGGGTTGAGGATGTGCTTCTATTCCTACTGGCTCATTAATGCGGAAAATCTCATCTATAGTTTCCCCAAACCAGTCAATACGATAAGCAACTGGGCTTCCCAATGGAAAAATATCCATAATCGAACCCCGTATACTAAATTCACCAGCTTCCAACACCTTAGATACCCGAATATAGCCACTCAAAGCAAGACGTCGAGATAATGCTGCACGATCAAGCACATCACCCCGTTTAATCAAAAAACGGTAGCCACCCAGATAATCAATCGGAGGCAAACGATGCATACAAGTGGTCACAGACGTAATTAAAATACCAGGTTTATTAATATCGGGCAATCGCCCTAACAATGTTAAACGTTGTGCTGTAAGCTTTCTATCCGTTAGAAAATGATCATATAATAATAGGCCGTCAGCTGGGAATAACTCAAGAAAAAATCTATCAGACTGCTCATCTAAGAAAAAATGCACGCTATTATATAGCTGGCGGGCAGCGCGGGCATCCTGTACCAGCACCACCAGTAGGCGCTGCTTTTTAGCCATACGCGCAATAGCCAACGCCATACTATCACCACTTAAACTATCGCGTTGCCAGTAACAAGCCCCTTGCAGTGATAAGGATGAATCGAGTATACTAAATTTCTTTGACACAGTATGACCCTAACAAAAAGAGAACCGATTATGACACAAAAATTGCCGCCCGTCCCTAAACAAAAGACTAAAACAAGGGCATCTAAGAGCATTCTCCTTAGGAGTTTAACAATTTACCGAAGAATTATCCTGCCATTATTGCCAATTAGCACGCTATCAACCGTTATAATCGCATTGCCGATGCTAATAGGGCAGTATTATCTTGATCCACTAGACCTTGGTGGTAAAGGCAAGCACATCAACTTGCATCAAGTCACACCTCACATGATGCTTGCATTTCTCACACTTGTCACGGGTGCACTTGTCCTATCCTTTATGTTCTTATGTATCGATGCCCTTATCCGTCAACCATCCAAGCTATCTATACCCTTTCTAAAAAAACAACTTAAAACAGTACTGAAGAAATCGCTGACCTTATTACTCGCAACAGTACTCTACAGTATAGCCGTCATAATCGGAACCCTACTTTATCTGCCAGGCATTTTTCTTGCTATTATATTCATTCTCTACACACCAATTATTTTGTTTGATCATTACAAGGCACTTGCAGCACTCAAATATAGCTGGAAACTGGTATGGGGAAATTGGTGGCGTACCTTTGCTTTTTTACTACTTTTTGTCATCATCAATATGTGCCTCACAAATGTGTTGAAATTAGTCATCCATGCACATCATTTCCTAGGTGACTGGTTTGCTCGTATACTTGCCAACGCAGTATTAACACCCTGGGTTTATACTGTAATCTTATTGTGTTATCAAACCTATAAGAAAAAATTGACTCAAAAAACTGAAGCATCCCAATAAAAACTAACTCAGGTTTACTTTATTGTACTTTTAATTTGAAATGGCGTGGTTTACTTTTCAGTGAAATCTATGGTAAAATAGGAAGATAAGCATGGTTGGTGAAATAATTTGGGAGGGGCTTCTTGCTTTGTCCAGTTTGTGAATATAAGGAGATTATTTTGAAGAAAATTGGAAAAAGTATTTTACTTATTACTTGGATCGATTTAGTTTTTATAGCTATACCGTCTGTTGCTTCCCTATTGCTATTTAGTGCTTCAGTTGCGACATCTGCAATCTTCGCTGTGTTACCTGTCGGCATCATTTGTATTCTTGCTCAACTCATCTGGAGCTTATTCCAATCGGAATACAAAATTAACCTCATCTCAACAATTTTGCTGGCTCTTGTTGCCCTGTCCTGGGCTGCTGTTGCTACCACGCTATTTTTAGGCATTGTTACACTTCCTCTTACACTTTCACTTGCCTCAACTATTGGGTTTGGTATCTTACTCGCACTAGCTTGCATACACACCCTAGTTAAGGAGCACCAAGAAGAAGATTTCAATAAAATTCTCACTGTTACCCCCGTAGTAGATAAGCTAGACCAAATATATTCAGAGAGGGAATTTGGAAACTATAGATGGCTTCATGGTAAAGTACAGGTTTATATGTGCGATCGTTTAGTCGCAACGTCGGTCGTGTTTACGGGATATAATCCGATTGATGATACTCACAGCCACATTATCCACTCCTACGAAAAGAGTGCTGCAGAAAATAAAGAGTTGCTATCTCTAGTGGTGGATAAAAAAATAGGTCATACGTGTCGTGGTGTGTTCGAAAAAGGTTATAAGCTATTCACATCTATTTTGGTAGAAATATTTTTCGAAGGTAATGATGATCTTCAAATTCCAGAAGATACCATTGAAAAGATTTTTTCATTCTTCTTAGAATTAAAGCCTATGAGGCTGGGCAATGGTTCATGGGAGGTAATAGAACCTACTCCGCATACATTACTAGATAGTAGCAGAGTCGCATTTAGGCGTATCAAGTGTGATACAATTAATAGTATTCTGTCTGATGCTAAAGATCTTCATAGTAAGCGTGAAAGTTTGCATTCTTAAACCTATCTATCCCCAGATAATGGATTCATTCCCATAATATGATACCCTGCATCAACATGCAAAACCTCGCCCGTTATGCCAGATGCCATATCGGAGCAGAGAAAAGCAGCCGTATTTCCAACTTCTTTTGTAGTAACATTTCGTCTCAGAGGCGTTACTTTCTCGTAATGATGCAGCATCGTTTTTAAACCCTTAACACCTGAAGCTGCTAAGGTTTTAATCGGTCCAGCCGAAATTGCATTTACCCGAATAGAACGCGGCCCAAGGCTGCCTGCCATATATCGCATATTAGACTCTAGACTTGCTTTGGCAACACCCATTACATTATAACTGGGTAGCACCCGGGTTGAACCAATATAAGAAAGCGTCACCAAACTTGCTCCTGAATTTAGCATAGGAGAAGCTTCAGCCGCTAGAGCTGCAAAACTATAGCTACTGATGTCATGTGCTTTTATAAAACCTTCACGTGTCAAAGTTGTCAAATAATCACCTTCTAATAGTGCACGTGGAGCAAATGCAATAGAATGAACAATGATATCTAATGTATCCCAATGTTGCTTTAGCTGCACGAACAAATCTTTTATTGCTTCGTCAGATGATACATCACAAACAAATAGCTTCGATGTATCCCACTGCTGCGTCAATTTACGAATACGTGACTCCAAGCCTTTATCCTGATAAGAGAAAGCTAATTCAGCACCTGCTGCATGCAATGCCTCTGCAATACCGTATGCGATGGAGCGATTGCTCACTAAACCAGTAATCAGTGCGCGTTTATTTGAAAGTAACTTAGGAATCATAGGTTTCATCTACCTCTTTTAAAAAAATTGTGTAAGTAAAGCTGTTCTAAACCGCAACTTAGACGTGTCAAAATCTCTTTGAGAAATACACGCTTATCCTGCTCTAAACAGTTTACCACACTCTCATAGCCCCGCCAATGATAGATACTTTTATTCTTTGCACAAGTCGACATCCTCCCCTCCCTAAAGAAAGTGGATTCCTATTACTAAGCTGGTTGTTGGTCGCCCATTACCAGAGGTTTCTGCTTCATCGAATCAGCTAATGCCATCTCTCCACAGGCTAACACGACATGGCCTGCCACTGGAATCTGGCCTGCCACTGGAATCTGGAATGGACTGTAACAGCTTAGTGTGGAATAGTCAACAAAATACCGAAGATCACGAGAGACGCTCGACTAGCAGGTAGCCTTACATCCTCCACCTGAACGAGGAGGTCTTACGGCGAGCTTAATAAATGTCCCCACATTCAGCAAATTTAAATTCAAAATTTCTGATCGCCGTTTAACTATTTGACAATCAACGCAAGTGCAGATATACTGCGCTTGGTTTGTAACGTTATCTTATCAAGGAGGATAGCATACTGTGGCTCATCCAATTCTAACTAGCTTAGGGAATGCACTTCGCTCTCTTACCAAGGGCTTAAAAGACTGCTGGCATTATCAAAAACCTTGTATAACCTACAATACACATGCTTATAAGTCTAATCCAGGCTGGTTGGTTCATAGCCTCCAGCTAAAAATGGTGCATCTCTATGTCCCTCCATCCAAACAAATGGCCGTGCGGGAAAATATTATTGATCAAATTACATATAGACTCCCTTTTTATCATCATTTAAAGATGATACGAATTTTTGTGTGGTCTCTTTCCTTTGAAATGGCACTTATTTTTACTACTGCTCTAGTTTGTATTGCTCTCTGCATCCCCTTCCCTTCAATAATCATGTGCTTTTTTAGCTTAGTTGCGCTCTGTATCGCTTGTATTGCAGCCATCGTTGCTGCTATCGACTATTTTAAAAATTTTAAAATAACCAAAGGAAATCTTGAACTAGTCACAGCTAATAGTGCTGAAATATTGTACCCAGTCGAAAATTCAAACCGAACAACATCTAAGACTCTTTGGCAAGCTATTGATCTCAAGCGTTTCTTGAACCCATTTGCCTTAATCGCTCTTTTGTGTAGCGTGCTCTATTACCTATTACTTAGTATCGTCGATGCCATATCTACCACACCATGGAATCCGCTTAAAGAAGAAAAAAGCAACTGGATGGCCTATGTAATCAAACAATTTATAGCATTGCTATTTACTCCTCTTCTCTACTTGTTCTATGTGCTATCTGATGGATTCGTTGCGTTTCTATCGAGGTGTTCAGACGCATGTATAGAACTTTTCCATACATCTCCCACGCCAGCTCAATCGTCTGATCTTCAAATTGATATCAGTGTGCAGCCAACCGAGATACCAACTTTAGCCAAAATAGAAGATGAAAAATGTACTCCTCAGACAAATCAAAATTCAATGACGCAAACACCTAGCAAGCTCTCTATAGTGCGGAATAGTAGCACATTACCATCTGGCACTTTAACTCTACACCAACACCACTCATCACGTTACAGTGTTTCTCACAGCCTCGCCAAGATGGGGTTCATACCAGGAATATCATCAAAACGCCCCACCCAGAAATACCACAATTCTTATATACCAAAACATAGCCCCGCTATACAGCATAATTTTTCGACACCACATGTAGAGTGTTCATATAATCAAAGTACATTCCCTGACACTGCTCCCTTCAGCCAGAGAGATGCGTCCAAAGATAACAAGGCTAAGGCTGAGATAGAACTCGTTTTACGCTGATATACTCCCCATATCTAAAGTCCAGGCACTTTACGCTCATTTTTGGTAAAGCAGAAGATAGCTTAATTAGCTCGAGCGTTTAAACAAATAATGGTAGTTGTCCCAGCTATATTGGGCAATCAGCTCGAATGGTTCTTGACGTAATTTAGCTAAATAGGTCGCAACGTGGTAAACATATGCAGGCTGATTTGCTTTACCACGGTGAGGCTCAGGGGCTAGATAAGGTGAATCAGTTTCAATAAGTAGTGCACCGCATGGAACTTGTTTAGCCACTTCGTGCAGCACTTTAGCATTTCTAAAGGTTAGAATGCCAGAAAATGAAATATAAAACCCTAAATCCAGGGCTTGCTGTGCAATAGGCCAGTCTTCCGTAAAGCAGTGAAACACACCTCCGACATCTCTAGCACGTTCTTCGTGGAGAATACGCATAGTATCCTCTGCTGCATGACGCATGTGAATAATTAATGGCTTATCTAATGCGCGTGCAACTCGAATATGTTGACGAAAGCGTTCTTGCTGTGCATACTTTTGTGCTTCGTCCGAGCGATAGTAATCTAAACCTGTCTCACCCACTGCGACTACCTCATGGTTCTTTGCACATTTCATTAATTGCTCTTCTGCAAGCACTTGGTCTGGTAAGTGATTAGGGTGTATCCCAACTGAAATATCAACAGTAGGGTAGGTTTTTGCAAGCTTCAATAAAATATCATGCTTTTCCAGCTCAATTGCAACACAGAGCATACGTACAACCCCTGCTGCCTTAGCTGTTTCTAAAACCTTGTCAATACTATTCTGGTGCAAGCTTAGATCTAAGCAATCAAGGTGGCAGTGCGAATCAACTAACATACTGTCTTTTCCTCAATATAGTGGCTACAACATCTTTTAGCTTCCACAGTGTTATTTAGTTTTTCTTTTCGCATACTCCAATCAGGCATTACATAAGTTAGCAAGTCATAGAATTTTTTACTATGATTATGTTCCTTTTTTCTAATTCCAGAACCTCTAGAAAAAGAACCTATATCTACAAGTCTGTTAACACCCCAATCCTCAGGAATTACCCCCACATCAGTCTGTTTATCGCCCTGTTTTATCTCCTCTATCACAAGCTCAACTCCATCCTCTTGAGTCTAACACGTTTTTTCCCAGTAAGGAGCTGCTGCATCAGGCCTTTTTTCTGTTCGTGGTATGTATCCAGTTTTTGCTCTAGCTGAGTGATTTCAGAATCTGCAGTAGATAAGATGGTGGCGATGCGGTTTTGTTCTTCGAGTGAGGGAAGACTTAACTTGGCTTTTGATATTGCAGCAACGGAAAGTCCAGAACGTGTTACACCATTTGCAAGAGTGAAAAAATAGTAACGTATTGTAGGTAAAGAAAACACCTGACAAAGAAATGCTCCACATGTTTGAGTGGCATGTGGTCGAAGAATGGATAAGTGATAGCCACATATAACTCCCTCAAGACTTTCACTTACCAATGCTGGTATAGCAATGTCACAGTCTTTCGTTATTACTACATCATTTTGTTTTAGCCTAAATTTTTTAATCTCATTTGGTGTCGCAGTAGCTTTCATAAAATTGAAATCATTAGTAATGTAATCGTTATAATAAACGTCTTTATAGTTACAGATCCTGACTGGTATCTCATCTATATGAGATTTTTTATCTACGGTACTAATAATAACATCCGCTATCTCTTCTAAAGGAAACTCTCGCCAATCTTGCCCATCAAACCCCTGTAACCTCTGCTTTCCCGTAAGCAATCGTTGCATAAGAGCTTTTTTACGCTGGCGTTTGGCTTCAATTAGCTTGATTAATTGTAAAATAAACTTGTCCCATGTAGAGAGAATACCTACAATTGCTTTTTGTTCCAGGAGTGGTGGAATCAATACCTTAAAAGTTTGAAATGTCGGTAAACGCAAAGAATCAACAGTGGATTTTACAGAATATTCAACAGCTTGCTTTTTGAAGTTATGTCTCAAAAAATAGTATATATACTTACTACTAATACTGTATAAAAAATTACTGATCCTATATACCCTCTGATGGCAATCAAATTTTCCATTTACATAATGGTATATTTCCCCTATTCTTCCCTCACCAGGTACTAGTATTGCTTCCCCTTCGTATGAATAACTATTAATCCTCTCAATGTTCTGTGACCTAACAAAAAAAGGATATAATCCATTTTCAATTTTATCATCATTATTCTTATTGCCAGTTTTTATTTTGCATATTTCCCCTAATTTT
>PIWD01000082.1 GCA_003354005.1 Gammaproteobacteria bacterium
ACGTGTTTGATAAATAACGTCACTAAAGCGATACCCGCCATCTTTCTCAATAAATGAGTTGGACTGTAAACTGAGAGTGTTGAGATCAACAGCTTTTAGGATATCCTTGGGCAGATGATGCTTGAAGAAGTCTCTAGCGATACCAATCTCCTGCAATGAACGCTTAAAAAAGGCAGCGTGTGCAAATGTCATGATCGAGGACTTTTTGATAGGAGACGAATCTGGCATGTGAGGAAGATTAACAGATCAATATAGCAGTGTCTACCAAAAATAAGCGTAAGACTATATGAGATCAGCTATAGAACGATAATAAACAGATCGGCCAATGCCAACTACTTCAAAGATTTCTTTTACAAAGAAAAAGGCAAGCCTCTGTCCCAAAAACACTAGTTTTTGGTCTCAAGAAAATTGCTAAAAATGAATTTAAATATAGTTGTATTTACGTAAAGCATATGTTATTATCAAAACATTGGTTATGATTTTTTTGATAGTATATGGGGATTTTATAGTGTTTACTACAGATACTGAAAATCAATCCCACACAGGCGTGGTTCAGGTCTCTGAATTTACTAATACATCCTCTAAAAAAGAGGAGAAAGGATGCAGCTCTGAACTCAAGAGTCCAGCTGAACTTCGCACGAATAATAATCTTACTCAAGTTCAGATTAAAGAATTCATTTTAAAGCACGCAAGCTGGTATGAAGGCGACACTTCTAATGTGGAAACTTGGCATGATCTAGAGACAGCGATTGCTCAGGCATTTCTTGTTCATGTTCGTAGTAATTTCCGCTTTAAATCATTTTTACATTTAGTACTACTAATAATAATGGCAATCGCAGCCTGTTTGGCAGTAGTATACCTTACGCCAGTTATTGCCAGCATAGGATTTATAGTTGGCATACCATTTACTTCGCCAGTACTTGTTGCAGGCATAGTTGCTGTTGTTGCTCCTATTTTAGTCATCAGTGTATTTATTGCTTTATCCATTTTTATCTTTTCGAGATTGGAAAGCAAACTAATTGATATGGCTTTAGCACTTGCCCCATTTCTAATGGGAGTCACTGTTGGTGTATCATTTTTCTATCTTACTCCAGTTCTCGGCAGCACTATATTTGCTGCCCTCGTTCCTATTCTCATCAACGTAATCATCCTTGGAGTCCGTTATCTAGCATACTACAATAAACCATTCTGGCTTATTATGGCTGTAGTGTCACTAATGGAACTAGCTGCTGTCGCATCGCTTATCTACCTTGCTCCAGTTATCCCTGGCGTAAAATTTATAGCTGGAATCATACCACTTGCATTTGCTTCGCCAGCATTTGTTGCAGGCGCGCTTAGCATTGTTGCTGTTATCATCGTCTTTGCTCTGGCTTACTTGCTCTGTATGGCTTGGCTGTGTTGCAAAGTTTTATTGGATCAAAGGATGCTTGTATTCTGGATACAATTATCCATCGAGTGCATAAAATTGCTCCCAAACAGGAAGCTCACTATTCATTTGCTGTTTTTTA
>PIWD01000083.1 GCA_003354005.1 Gammaproteobacteria bacterium
ACCACCACCACCACCACTACCACCACCACCGATTCCATTTATGGGCGAGATCGACAGCTATGGGATACGAGCCCCTGCGGGCAGAGCCCAATGGATTTCGAGTCCATCACCTTAGCCACTCGGTCAAACTGTCAGATAATATTTTATGCAAGCGGTAACGATCCCGCACTTGTGAGCGTACGCATCCTGCTTGGTGCCGAGCCTGACACCCAGAGAGACAACCGACAGACACGAACCGAAAGGAGCAGAAGACGAGACGACCTCATGGGCTGGCGGTGAGTGGAACAGACCGGCGGAGGACTGACAGATAGAGAACCCACGACACCATCGAATGGAACGCGCGAGTCTGAAACCGATATGTTGATGCCCAAAGCACTTGAGCCTGGGCCTGGCCCTGGGGTTGGGTCTGGGTCTGGAGCTGGGCTTGGACCTGGACCAGGTTTTGTCCTGGCACTGGCACTGGGCCTGGGTATGGGGCTAAGCGATTGGGCGTGCATCGCCCTACTTGCCCCTTCCATGAGCGCCGCAACGGCACCAACTGCCTCAGTCAACAAGTTGGTGGTTCGGGTCGTTGAAGCACTTGGCGCAGATGCTGTCGTTGGTGCAGTTGATGTCGTTGATGCTGCGCATCCCTCAGTCGACCCCCCCCCCTCCCTCCATCCCTCGCCTTCAATCCCTTCCTCCATCCCCGCATCCCTCGGCGCTTTTGGTTGCCATTCGGTCGCATATGGTTGCGCGAAGTGCGTGGGCGCGTTTGGCCCGCCATGGCTGCAATAGTTAGCCCTGCAAGCCACTGTCTTCTCGGCGTGCTTATGCACAGAAGTTGGGCGATTTGCGCGTCGACAGCGCTCGGTGGAAGTATATAAGTGTGAGATATGGCGCAACGGCAGCGCGTCTGACTCCAGATCAGAAGGTTGGGAGTTCGAATCTCTCTGCCCTCATCAATTATTCACCACCCTCCGCTATAGTCTAGCTGGTTAGGATACTCGGCGCCCATTCGAGCGACTCAGCTTCGCTTGGTGGAAGTTTGCTCGTGCTCGGCGAGAAAACTCCGACCTGATTAAGAGTATGTCTAAGGTGCCAGGACCGCGCAGATAGCCAATATCAGATCTATACGGTGTGGGTGCGGGTGGGTTGGGATGGTTGGTTGGCTGTGGGCTCAGAGGTCGGCGGGCGCAACCTAAGGCCCAGGCCCAGCCCCAGGCCCAACCCCATTAACTCCAGACCATGGGCCCAGGCCCTTGCCCAGGTTCATGCCCTGGCCCAAGTTTCAGCCCCAGACCCAGACCCAGGCTTTGGACCCGCACCACACTAGGCCCAGGCCCAGACCAGGCCCATGCCCAACACGATACCCACACCAAGACCAAACACCAGCCCCTCAGGCCAAGGCCCAGTCCCAGGCCCAAACCTCGGCACAGGACCACCGCCATGGCCAGGCGGATGCCCAGGCCGAGCCCCAGGCCCAGCCA
>PIWD01000021.1 GCA_003354005.1 Gammaproteobacteria bacterium
CAGCATAAAATAACATCTTTCGGAAAATGTCTTCCAGAAAATTTGATCATTAATTTTACCTTTAATATTTGGTTAAATAAATATTTTCTTATATACCGCTCATCTTTGCAACACAACCGAGAAGAGTGCACTTATCAAGATCGCCATAACCCCCATTCCTTGAGGAGTGAGATGCAAGGCATCCTGCTAGTCGAGCATCTCTTGTGATCTTCGGTATTTTGTAACAAAAACCAAATGCACGTGCATATTAAATGAACACTGCCTGCCTATTCTAGTATTTCTTGACATTCTCATAGATCAACAGTACACTCCAGCTATGAGAATTGAGGAGAGCGTACTAGTTTGGGATAAAGCTAAGTCTTGAACAAGTCTCTCAGAGCGGTTTTCGTGTTGTTGTCGCTTTGTTTGGAAAAAGGCGGAATGAGAGTGGCAGGGCGTAATATGTTAGCTTGTGGAGAAGATGTGCTGGCCTCTTCTGAGAGTCATGTTCTCCTGCAAACGAGTGATCTGCTGGCAGTCCGAATCTTTGCTCAGGAATTGCCTTCCTTCAGGGAGGTGAGGATGTCAAAATGTGGACTTGTTTAGGCCGTATAAGGTAGAAATTCCCTTGAATATGAATAGTAATGTGTATGACTCTTCTAAGATCAAAGTCTTAAAAGGATTGGAGGCCGTTCGCAAGCGTCCAGGAATGTACATCGGTGATACAGACGATGGTTCTGGTTTGCATCATATGGTGTTTGAAGTCGTCGATAACTCAATTGATGAAGCACTTGCTGGCCATTGTAGTGTTATTGATGTCAAATTATATGCTGATGGCTCAGTTTCTGTTAAAGATAATGGCCGAGGCATACCTGTTGGCATGCATCATGAAGAAGGTCGGTCTGCTGCTGAAGTTATTATGACGGTGCTACATGCTGGTGGCAAATTTGATGACAATGCCTACAAGGTGTCGGGTGGCTTGCATGGTGTCGGTGTATCGGTGGTTAATGCTTTATCTGAGAAATTGTTTCTTACGATCTATCGTGACAAATATGCACATCACCAAAGTTATTGTAACGGAGAACCAGATGCGCCAATTCGAAGAGAAGAGAGAGTCGATTGTACTGGTACTGAGATCCGTTTCTTACCGAATAAGCAAATCTTTTCTGATACGGAGTTTAAATACGATATTTTAGCAAAACGCTTGCGTGAATTGTCGTTTCTTAATGCTAATATTACCATTAACCTGAGTGATGAACGACGAGATCAAGGTGAAACTTTTCATCACGCAGGGGGCATTCAAGAATTTATTGCCTATCTCAGTCGTAGCAAGACAACGCTGAATCCAAATGTCTTGTATTTCTCCCAGGTAAAAAATCACATTACTGTGGAAATTGCGATGCAGTGGAACAACGGATTTCAGGAAAATATTTGCCCTTTCACAAACAATATCCCCCAAAAAGATGGGGGGGCGCATTTATCAGGTTTACGTGCAGCACTAACCCGTACATTTAATCAATACATTGAACGGGAAGACTGGACAAAGAAATATAAAATCAATATTTCTGGCGATGACATACGTGAAGGCTTAATTGCCGTATTATCCCTTAAGGTTCCAGATCCAAAGTTCTCCTCACAAACTAAGGATAAACTCGTCTCTTCTGAGATCAGGCCGATTGTTGAATCATTAACGAGCAAGCATATTGCCAGTTTTTTGCTTGAAAATCCTAAAGACGCTAAGCTCATCATCAAAAAAATCGTTGATGCAGCGCGAGCACGTGAAGCTGCGCGTAAGGCACGTGAAATGACACGACGTAAGAATGTACTAGAGGTAGCTGACCTGCCAGGCAAGCTAGCGGACTGTCAGGAAAAGGATCCCAGTTTATCTGAAATTATTATTGTTGAGGGTGATTCTGCTGGTGGTTCTGCAAAACAAGCACGAAATCGAAAAACTCAGGCTATTTTGCCTCTCAGAGGAAAAATACTTAATGTTGAAAGGGCACGGTTCGACAGAATGCTGGCGTCCGAACAAGTAGGTACACTGATCACAGCCTTGGGATGTGGTATTGGCAAGGAAGCGTATGAACCAGAAAAACTACGCTATCACCGCATTATTTTAATGACTGATGCAGATGTTGATGGTGCGCATATTCGGACTTTACTCCTTACGTTCTTTTACCGGTACATGCCAGAACTATTAGAACGAGGACATGTTTATATCGCACAACCGCCCTTATATAAGGTGAGTAAAGGCAAACAAGCTGTCTATGTTAAAGACGATGAGATGCTTGAGCAACATTTATTACATATTGCCCTAGAAGGCTCTAAAATGTACGTCAGTGCCAGTGCGCCAGCATTGAGTGATGTGGCTTTTGAAAAATTGGCAGTCTCTTTCCAAAAAGTGAAGCAAGTGACCACAAAATTGGCAAAGCAATACCAATGCCCAGAAGAGATTATAAGCTATCTTTTACGCATCGATCCATTATTGAGCCAAGATCTGTCTGATAGAACCAAAGTTTCAAAATGGATCGAGCAGTTGCAAGCACACTTTATCTATAAAAAAGAATCTCATCAATCAACCTATTATACATTTTGCATTAGAGAACAAAATGAAGATAACACCTATTTGCCCGAAATTACTATTACTGCGCATGGCAGCCAGTCTATTTGCCTATTAGGAAAAAACTTCTTTGAGGCAGTGCGCTATAAGGATATCACTGTATTTGCTGAGCAGACCCACAACTTGCTTGAAAAAGATGCCTACGTACAACGTGGTGAGCGCCAACACCACATTACCCACTTTGAAGAAGGGATATACTGGTTACTGAGTGATGTTAAACGTGGGCTTTCCATTCAGCGTTATAAAGGTCTGGGAGAAATGAATGCGGATCAACTATGGGAAACAACCATGGATTCAGATCATCGACATTTACTCCAAGTGCATATCGAAGATGCTGTTTCCGCAGATGAATACTTTAGCTGCTTGATGGGTGACGTTGTTGAGCCACGACGGAAATTTATCGAAAAATATGCCCTAGATGCAGAAATTGATGCCTAGGAAGTGAAATTTTGTCAAAACTGAGTTTAGCGTGAACCACATAGGCTTGATGGGGCTGTTGTATTCCAGACTTTTACATTATTGATACTTGTATGCTCTGGGTTGATTGTATTTTTTTTGGTATGTTATATATGATGAAGAATTTATGCCTATTGATAAAAAAGATTGCACACTGCATCGTAAAGGTACGACGGTTATCACTTGTGTTGTTATTGCTTCTAACAGGGTGTGCGCCAGCTGCTTTTATTGCTGGAGCTACTGCTGCCGCTGCTTTTCTACATAAATCTTAGGGAGCTATGTGATGAATAAAGGTGTGTCAATTCCTGTTCAGTTGCTTGTATGGGTCGTGCTTAGCAGCCTGCTATTTGCTTGTGTGCCAGCTGCATTTCTTGGTGGAGCCGCCGTCACGAGTGTTATTTATGATCAACGTAGTACAAAAAGCATTCTACTTGACCAGGATCTTGCTTACCAAATTCAGTTGCGACTTAGAGAACATGCTCTACTGCAAGAGACTCATATTAGCGCATATACATTTCATCGAGCTATTTTGCTCGTAGGACAGGTCTCTAGTCATAAACAGCGTGATATTGCTTTGAACATTGCACGCCAGACACCTAAGGTATCCCGAGTCTATAATCAAATTACCTTGGGAAAATCAGATTCACTCATTGAGCGGAGCAAAGATACATGGATTACAACGAAAGTCAAAGCAACATTATTAGCACATTCTGGCTTGAAATCGACTCAGATAAAAGTAATTACGGTGAATAAGATTATCTATTTAATGGGGATTGTTCGACACTCAGAAGGTCGTATGGCGATTCAGCTATTACGGCACTTGCCTGATGTGCGAAAGGTAATTGCTTTGTTTGAATATATAGACTAGATCTGACAGAATGGATCTCGAAGGAGGTAGATGACTTTGGGTGATCTCATGCAATTTTTAAGAATGGGAATTCAACGACAATGATTCCAACTTGGCTTCAATTAGCAAATGCACTTCGTTTTTTGAGCATCGATGCCATTCAAAAAGCTGGTTCTGGGCATCCTGGTATGCCGATGGGGATGGCTGATATTGCTACGGTTTTGTGGCAGAAGTATTTACGTCATAGCCCTCATAACCCAGAGTGGATTAATCGTGATCGTTTTGTGTTATCAAATGGGCACGGCTCGATGCTGTTGTATGCTTTGCTGCATTTATCGGGATATAAACTTACAATCGATGATTTAAAGCAGTTCCGTGAGCTTCATTCAAAAACACCAGGACACCCTGAGTTTGGTTTAACACCAGGGGTTGAAACCACGACTGGGCCATTAGGGCAGGGATTGGCAAATGCTGTTGGGATGGCTATTGCTGAACGATTATTAGCATCAAAATTTAATCACGACAATCTGTCAATTATCGATCACTATACCTATGTATTTGTAGGGGATGGTTGTTTGATGGAGGGTATTTCTCATGAAGTCTGTTCATTGGCTGGAACACTGGGGTTAGGACGGTTAATTATTTTTTGGGATGATAACGGGATCTCTATAGATGGTTCTGTACAGCAATGGTTTGATGAAGATGTTTCTGCACGGTTTGCTGCATATGGTTTTCAAGTCATTGAGGGTGTTGATGGGCATGATCATCGGGCTGTTGATCGCGCTATCGCTTCAGCTCGGGAAAATCTTGAAAAGCCAACAATTATTTGCTGCAAAACACAGATTGGTTATGGTTCACCTAATTTTGTGGGAACTGAAAAATGTCATGGTGCAGCCTTGGGGGAAGATGAAATTAAATTAGTACGAGCTAAGCTTGATTGGACTCATCCACCTTTTACTATTCCTGATATAATTTATCAATCTTGGAATGCCGTTGAGTATGGCAAAAAACAGGAAGAAATGTGGAAAGAAAAGTGGGCGCAGTACCAAAAAGATTTCCCAGAGCTTGCGACCGAATTAGATCGGCGTATGTGTAATCGTATGCCTGAGGATTGGGCAGAGAAAACTGAATCTTGGTGCCAAGCCATTGCAAAACAACAGCGGTCAAATCCAGTAGCTAAGGCAACACGTAAAGCTTCACAAGACTGCTTAAACCAATTGGTTGTTGAGCTGCCCGAAATTTTTGGTGGTTCGGCCGATTTAAGTGGCTCAAATTGTACGCTGACGAAGTATCATAAAGCTGTTACCAATGGTCATTGGCATGGCAACTACCTACATTACGGTGTGCGAGAATTTGGCATGTTTGCGATTATGAACGGCTTAGCTTTACACGGTGGTTTTATACCATATGGCGGTACGTTTTTAACCTTTGTTGACTATGGGCGGAATGCAGTGCGGTTATCCGCGTTGATGAAGCAGAAACTTGTGTATGTATTTACACATGATTCAATTGGGTTAGGTGAGGATGGGCCTACCCATCAGCCTATTGAACATGCATCAATCTTACGTTTAACACCTGGAGTTTGTATTTGGCGACCAGCCGATTTGATGGAAACAATGGTAGCCTGGGTATCAGCTTTATCTTGCCAGGGGCCTAGTTGTTTGTTACTATCGCGACAAAAGTTGCCAGTCTTGCCATTTAAGAAAGATCGACATCATGCTATTAAAAAAGGTGGCTATGTTGTCTGGGAAAGTGGGGATACTTGTCAAGCAGTGCTGATTGCGACTGGCTCAGAGGTCTCCTTAGCTCTGGAAGCAGGGCAAGAACTTCACCAGAAACATGGTCTGCAGGTGCGCGTTATATCCATGCCAAGCACTGATGTTTTCGATCAACAGCCCCCAGCATATAGGCAAAGCATCTTATTATCTGATGCTGCTGTTGTTCGGGTAGCCATTGAAGCTGGGAGTTCTGCTTATTGGAAACAGTATGTAGGACTCTCTGGTATAGTAATTGGAATTGACCGATATGGCGAATCAGCCCCTTCCGAGCAGGTTTATGCTGAGATGGGGCTCACCAAAGAACGTATTATTGAGTCTGTCATAAGCCGTATAACAAACTAGGAGAGGTATTATTATGAACACACGAACCAATACAATCAACATTGCAATCAATGGAGCAGGCCGTATTGGTCGCTTAATTATAAGGGCACTTTATGAAAATCCTTCTCGGTATAAGGGGCTTAAAATTGTTGCTGTCAATGATTTGGCTGATGTTGAGATAATCGCTTATTTGCTACAGCAAGATACGGTGCACGGAGCTTTTCAGGCAAAGGTTGAAGTCGATAGCAATCAGAATTTAGTGATAAATGGTGACTGTATCCGTTATGAGCAAAAGCGAGAACCTGAGACACTTCCATGGGACTCTTTTAACATTGATGTCGTACATGAGTGTACAGGGTTATTCACTAAACATGAGCAGGCCAAACGCCATTTACAAGCGGGTGCCAAGAAAGTTTTAATTTCAGCGCCATCTGATCGTGGTGTGGATGCAACAATTGTATACGGAATTAACCACAAGGATCTGCGTCAGACAGACTGTATTGTATCAAATGCATCTTGCACCACAAACTGTTTGGTACCATTGGTTAAAGTCTTGGGGGATGCAATAGGAATTAAACATGGTTTTATGACTACACTGCATGCCTATACCAATGATCAGAGCTTATTAGACTCGCCTCATCGTGATTTTAGGAGGGCTAGAGCGGCGGGTTGCTCAATGATTCCTACGAGAACGGGGGCAGCCTCAGCGGTAGGGTTAGTTCTACCTGAACTAGAGGGTAAATTGGATGGTTTGGCTGTACGTGTTCCGACTGCGAATGTATCACTAGTTGACTTCACCTTCAGCTCAGAAAAAAAATCATCAGCAGAGGCAATCAATGCCTGTTTAAAAAAAGCCTCTGAAGAAAGTTTGAAAGATATTCTAGTCTACAGTGAAAAACCGTGGGTATCGATTGATTATAATCACAATCCAGCATCTTCAATCGTTGATGCGTCCCAGACACGTGTGATTGATAATATGGTAAAAGTCTTGGCTTGGTATGATAATGAATGGGGATTCTCAAATCGTATGCTTGACACCACGCGTGCATTGATGGAGGCTGACTAGTGTTAGATCTCCCTCCTTTATATGACATAATGAGTTTACCTACATTGGATTCAATAGATGTTACAGGGAAACGGGTCTTGTTGCGGGCTGATTTAAATGTTCCACTGGATAATAGGTGGGATATTCTAAATGATGCACGTATTTGTTTACTGATACCGACACTGAAGGCTTTATTGAAACGTAATGCGAAGGTTCTTATTGTCTCACACTTGGGACGACCTGCTGAGGGGAAAGTTGATCCGAATTTGTCACTATCAAAAGTTGCTACACGTCTATCACAGCTCTTAGAGCAGCCAGTTCCTTTATATCACAATTGGCTATTAAAAAAATTACCCGATTCACCAGTTGTGTTAGCTGAAAATGTACGCTTCTTGTCTGGGGAATCTAAGAATGACCCAGAACTAGCGCATAAGATGGCTAGTTTAGTTGATGTTGTTGTGATGGATGCATTCGCGACAGCCCACCGTACTCATGCTTCAACTACGGGGATTATTGAGTTTGGGAAGCAGGTTTGTATGGGCTTGTTGTTTGAGGAAGAAATAAAAACCTTAACACGTATCATGACACAACCTAAACGCCCATTTGTTGCAGTAGTGGGAGGGGCTAAAATTTCCTCAAAGCTACCATTGATTCGCCACTTGATCCCGCGAGTTGACAGCTTAATTATGGGAGGGGGAATTGCTAATACCTTTCTTGCTGCACGAGGCTACTCGATTGGTCGATCATTGCATGAGGCATCCTTGATTGAAGTAGCTAAAGAAATTGATGCGCAGGCTGTGATTACGCAAGGTCATAAAATTGAGCTGCCAGAAAAAGTTGTAGTAGCAACAGAATTATCAGAGAATGCTACCACTAAAATTAAATCGGTTCGTGATATTTCTCCTGTTGATATGATATTGGATTTTGCACCACAATCGGTTGAACGACTGACAGAGTGTATCGAGCAGGCTCAGACTGTTCTATGGAGTGGTCCAATCGGTGTATTTGAATGTACGCCATTCCGTTTGGGCACGCAAAAATTAGCACAAGCCATTGCATCAACAGAAGCACTGACGGTTGCTGGTGGTGGTGACACCTTATCTGCAATCGAGGAATTTAAGGTGAAGGAACAATTATCTTATGTATCTACGGGTGGCGGGGCATTTTTAAATTTTGTGAGTGGACAGCCATTGCCTGTTATTGAGGCACTGAAAGCGGTCAAATATGCATATTAATTTCAGGAGGTATAAGTGATGCGACGAACAAAAATTATTGGGACATTGGGTCCTGCAACGGATGATCCTGCTGTTATTGATGCAATTTTAAAAGCTGGCATGAATGTTGTCCGTGTTAATTTTTCACATGGCAAGATTGCAGATCATAAAAGGCGCATTCAACTTGTGCGAAGCAGTGCTAAAAAGCTAGGCTGCGTTGTTGCGATCTTAGTTGATTTGCAGGGACCTAAGATTCGTATTATGCGCTTTAAGGAGGGTAGGGTTACCCTGCGTAAGGGACAGGAGTTTGTATTCGATGCATCATTGTTAGATTCGCAAGGTGATCAGCATCAAGTTGGGATTGACTATAAGGAATTACCAACGGATGTCCAAGCTGGCGACTATCTGAGCTTGAGTGATGGGCATATTGAGATGCGCATTAAGTCCGTTGAAGGGCCTCGTATTCTGTGTGAAGTATTGAATGAATCGGAATTATCGGATCACAAGGGCATCAACTTAAAGGGAGGTGGCCTATCGGTTAATGCTATCACGGATAAAGATATTAAGGATATTAAGTTAGCGAGTGAATTAGCTGTTGATTATGTTGCTTTATCATTTACGCGTTCTGCTGATGAGGTTAATAAGACCCGTCAGTTGCTCTTAGATCAAGGAAGCAAGGCTAAAATTATTGCAAAAATTGAACGAGCAGAAGCACTGGGCAGCTTAAATGAAATTATTGCTGCTTCTGATGGGGTGATGGTTGCGCGTGGTGATTTGGCAATTGAAATTGGGGATGAAGAAGTACCTTCTGTCCAGAAGCGCATTATTAGTCAAGCACGTGCACTAAATAAGCCCGTAATTACAGCTACACAAATGATGGAATCCATGATTTATAATACAATTCCAACACGGGCAGAAGTATCAGATGTTGCAAATGCTGTTCTGGATGGTACAGATGCCGTTATGTTGTCAGCAGAAACAGCAGTGGGTGAGCATCCAGTATTGGTGGTTGAAGCTATGAACCGTGTATGCTTGGGGGCAGAAAAGCACACTCTATCAAAACAGTCAAAGCACCATCGCTTGGATCGTCATTTTGAGCGAGTAGATGAGGCAATTGCATCAGCAGCAATGTACACAGCTAATCATATGGGAATTAAAAGCATTATCTCACTCACAGAGTCGGGCACAACGCCGTTGTTAATGTCACGCATCCGCTCGGGCATACCAATTTTTGGTCTTACGCGTCATATGTCGGTGATGAATTTGATGGGATTATACCGCGGTGTTTATCCTGTTTTTTTTGAATTAACTGAATGTAAGTCATGGGAAGTTTCGCAGAAGGCAATTGATCTGCTCAAAAAATTGGAATGGATTCAGCAAGGTGATTTTGTGTTGCTAACAAAGGGAGATCAGCTTGGCATTGGGGGGCAAACAAATGGGCTTAAAGTAATAAAAGTAAGTTGATGTGATGTGGGAAGAAGTTTTGTTTGCGGTTGCTGGATTAGCTGCTTTATGGTGTATTTATCGTACAATAAAACGTACGCCACAAGCTTTTTCTTCTAAAAATATGCATCGCAGCTTATTTACGTTGGGTTTGTTGGCTCTGGGGCTTATTGCCTTTATCACAATTGCTGTATTGATGCTAAAGGGTTATTGAGTTAGCAACTTGAGTTACTAAATTTATACTTGTCAAGTAAGGGATAAAAAGCCATTAAATTAGTTTAGTCGATTAAACCTCGAGTTATAAGGTGCATCAGAAATATATTATCTTAGACCGTGATGGTGTTATTAACCAAGAGTGTGACGATTATGTTCGGTCACCAGAGGGTTGGAAGCCTATTCCTGGAAGTTTGGAGGCTATTGCGCAACTTAATCACTTAGGTTATTTTGTGCTAGTCGCAACCAACCAATCAGGTATCGGACGCAATTACTATACATACGAAACATTGGAAGCAATTCATCAAAAAATGCATCGTGTACTAGCTGAAGTCGGTGGTAAGATTTCAGCCGTTTTCTTTTGCCCCCATCACCCAGATGATCATTGTCTCTGTCGCAAACCAAAGACGGGACTCATCGATCAAATCAAGGAAAACTTTCCTATCGTACCACGACATACGTGGTTTATTGGTGATTCACTCAGTGATATACAAACTGCTCAGCGATCTGGCTGTGTACCAGTTCTTGTCAAAACTGGTCGAGGCCAATATACATTGAATGAAGCACCATTACCTGATGACCTACTTATCTTCAACAACTTAGCTGGGGCTGCCCATAAGATAATGATCGATCAAGAGCAGCAAAAATAGGCTTGTGTATTTCCAACTGCCTTTAAATTGGTGGTGTGCCTGGTTGCCGTATCCCCATCTTATTCACCCAAAATTTATGGTGTGCTACTGCGTAGAGTGGCAGGTCGACTCTAGCGTCAGAGGTCATTTTAACCACCTTAAAGGCACGTTTATCAGCCCATTGTTTTAGCCTTTCTACTTTCTCTGTGCCACTGCAATTTTTATGAACCATACACTTGCCTTCCATACGGGTACAAATGAGATAATCTATATTAAGTGAATGCACAATTGGTTCTAGCAAAAAATTAGGGGATGCTGAAATACAAATCGTCAAGTACCCCTGTGCCTTGTCCTTAGTCAATTCATCTGCCACCCACGGGAAAATATTTTTTTTATGCTGTTGCCAAAATTCAATAATATCTTGTTCTAGATGATCCAAGTTCATAATGCTCAAAGTAACTTCTTTGACGCGCTCAGTGCTCACACACCCTGCATACCATAGGACGATAACCAGCAATTGCCAGGGAAGCTTGTAAGCCTGCCACCAATACTTTTTGAAACAATATTTCCAAAAATCACGTGTTGCATCACCACGGTATAATGTGCCATCAAAATCATAAAGTGATAACTGCATCATATAGGGAATCCTCCAGCTTTAAAATAACGGCACTCTTATGATCTGATGAAGATTTCAAACCAACCATGCCAAGGAAAATCGTTATTTTACTTCATTTCCAGAATTTTTGTACCTAGCCTTTAAGGCATACATAATTAATGATTTTTCGCCTTATATCCTCCACCTGAACGAGGAGGTTTTACGGCGGGCTTGATAATCTTTCACTCGCAAAAAAGCAACAAGTTTTTGAGCTCGTAATCCAGGAGTGCTGGTACAGCATCATGCTGTTTCTTTTCTTCTTCTTTTTCGATATTCTTGAAATTTTCTTTTTCCATGTTTTTTGTAAGATTTATATGAGCCTTTTTTAGGGCTGCTTAAACGCTCTTGTTTCATATCTGGATTCAAAAAACGTTGGATAGCACTCCACTTGATATAATCGGCTGGGGTAATAAAGTCCAGTGCCTCCCCTTCTGCACCAGCACGAGCAGTCCGACCAATGCGATGAATATAGTCTTCTGGATTTTGTGGCAAATCATAGTTGATAATATGCTCAACATGAGGAATATCTAAGCCTCTAGCTGCTAGATCAGTTGCAACCAAAATACGGCAATTATTCTGGTTGTGAAAATTGGTGATTACATGTGTCCGCCTATTTTGACGTAAATCACTATGAAATGCATCAACCTTGTGTCCCTGTTCCCGTAGTTTCTTTTTCATGCTATCTGCAGAGCGTTTTGTTTTAACAAAAACGATAATTGAACCCGAGCGATTTTGAAGTTCATCCAAAAGACGTGGATATTTTTCTGATCCCGACAATTTAAGATGACTTTGCTTCACTTTTGGAACTGGTTCATGTGATGCCCCCAGAGAAATACGAATGTAGTCATTCAAATATTTAGCTGAAATTTTTTGAATATCTTTTGGTACAGTTGCCGAAAACATTAAAGTTTGACGTTCTGCCGTAAGGTAGTTAGCAATAGCTTCAAGCTGAACACAAAACCCCATGCCCAACATACGATCAACTTCATCTAGTACAAGAAATTTTGTATTTTTTAATTTTAATGTGCCACGACTTAAATGATCATTAATGCGGCCAGGTGTCCCAACAATGAGGCGTGGACAAGTCCGCAGTTTCCTGAGCTGCCTCCCCATATCCTCACCACCAATTAATAGTGCTGTGGAGATTCTGTTCTGACCAATCATCTGCTGTAATGCCCGCATAACTTGCATAGCCAACTCACGTGTTGGCAATAAAACAAGTGCACTGCCGTGCGCATGCTCTAGCAAACGAGTAACTAACGGAATGCCGTATGCCGCTGTCTTACCTGTGCCAGTTTGTGCTGAACCTAAAATATCTCGTCCACCCAATGCATGCGGAATCACCTTCATTTGGATTGGAGTTGGCATCAAAAAACCTATTTGCTCAAGACGCTGCAATAATACTTGAGGTATGTTAGCCTCATTAAAATGTTTCATATAAACCTTCTTATGTAATTGATATACCCCTCATAGGGGGTTCTAAAGACAAAATACAGAGATCTCTCTAGCTCTTAGGCACACCAAAAATACCCGTTGCAGTATCTAATGCCACATGCTATATCGATTCCTTATTCCTTGTTTAGTCTGCACCCTATGGGTGTAATTATACAGAAGTAATTACAAATGATCAATAGCTAAAAAAAAGAGGATTTGCTATGATTGTAGACAGGTTGTCTTGTATCTATCGGTCATTCAAACAAAAAAATAGGCAAAACAAAAAAATAGGCAAAACAAAAAAATAGGATATCGAGCTATGTTAAAGCAAACTGCTTTTTGTGTCGTTATAGTACTTATTTTAAGCGGTTGTGGACAAACTGGCGAGCTGTACTTGCCAAAACTTGATATAGATTCATCTTTGTGTAACACAATATAATGTATACAAAAAAAACTATACCCTTTGCCAAAATGCATAGTCTAGGCAACGATTTTGTTATCATTGATTGTGTAAGCCAACCATGGCGACCCGACACACGCAATATTCAGGCTATGGCAGATCGTCATTGTGGTATTGGTTGCGACCAATTATTACTGCTTACCACCACCCCAGATACTACAACTGATTTCGGTTGTCGAATTTTCAACGCAGATGGCAGTGAAGTGGCTCAATGTGGAAACGGTGTCCGCTGCTTGGCTTATTATATTCGCAAAATGGGGCTGAGCAAAAAAAATACACTACGATTAGCAACACAACGAGGTGTTCTTATCGCCAATTTTATTTATCAGTGCCCCCCCTCTGTTAATATAGGGATTCCTCAATTAGGTTCGCCCATTAACCTGCCACAATTTCCCGACGGCATCACTGCACTTGCTAATCCAATTGATTTAGGCAACCCCCATTTAGTACTACGTGTGATTACTCTTGCTGGACTTGATATCTCATCCTATGCACGTCCTCTACAAGATCACCCTGCTTTTGTGCGACAAGGAGGTGTTAATGTTGTCTTTATGCAAATTGATCACAAGCAGCAGATTCAATTACGTGTATTTGAACGGGGCGTTGGTGAAACACTATCCTGTGGAAGTGGTGCTTGTGCTGCAGTCGTCGCAGCAAGCCATCAAGGGGGTTTACTCGACACCTCTGTTCAGGTAGTATTCTGTAAAGGGTCATTATGGGTTGACTGGGCGGGTTTCCAACAGCCAATTTGGCTGTCTGGCACAACCTCAATGGTATTTAGTGGAAAATGGTTTCAAACCTAAACAGATAAGGAAAATATAAGAATGCCTTCAAGCAATAAAAAATCACAGATTCATACTGAAAAAAATGCAACCTATATGAATCCCAAGCAATTAAAGCACTTTCTTGGATTATTAAAAGCATGGTTGCAACAATTAGAAGACGAAACGCAACAAGTGCTCTCTGAAATAAAAGATGAGGAAACACATTGCCCCGATATGATCGACCGTGCGAATGCCGAGGAACAACTTTCATTAGAAATTCTGACGAATCAGCGCGATTCACGAGTGATCGATCGTATTAAACTGAGCATCAGTGATATTGAACAAAGTTTAAACGACCCTTCCCATCATAGTTATGGTTACTGTAAGCGTTGCAAAAATGAAATAGGCATCGAGCGTCTTGAGGCACGTCTTATTGCTAATCTGTGCATTGAATGCAAAAAATACCAAGAGGTAATAGAAGAGCAAACACAAACTTAAAAAATAATTTATTTTTGAATTTTCCTTTTCAAATAACTTATTTTTATATACGATCAAATTATAAACTTACTTACTGCACCTCTTGAAAGCGCAACGAGAGTAAAATTGACATCCTCCCCTCCCTAAAGAAAGGGGATTCCTATTACTAAGCTGGTTGTTGGTCGCCCATTACCAGAGGTTTCTGCTTCATCAAATCAGCTAATACCATCCCTCCACAGGCTAATACGACATGCCCTGTCACTGGAACAGTCTTAGTGTGGAATAGCCGACCTGAACGAGGAGATCCTACGACGAGCTTGATAAAATGAGGTGCCAAATGTTGCAGGCAATATAAGCCGAAAGCCAAAGAAAGTCAGCAACCTCGTTCTTAGAACCCCCTGTCTTTAGACATGGGGAGTCTCAATGACCTCCTCAACAACCTGATCGGAAGGAGAATCTTCCGCATCAGATTCTGATCGAACCTGCACAACAAACTCCTCTTCTCTCATCTTCACTTTCGCCACATGTATTGACGTGGATAAACGAAAAAACGACATGCACACCCTAGCAACTAAGAGGCCAGCAGATTTAAGAACATCCCAGCTATTCCTCGCCGAGTAACTCCTGCAAGGAACACCCTCCTCTATCTCTATTCGAGAATAAAGCCCCCTACTTTCAAAATTACGAAAGCACCTAGATAAAAAATTCAGAAAGCTATTTGTAATACTAATACACCATGCAGCTACCCCCCCAACCCTTAAGGCTTTTTTCCACTAGATTCCCTACTATTTGAATTTGAATAATTTCTCCTATCTAAATCTGAATCTCTTCTTACAGAACCTGCCCCATGAACAAATTCATTGCTCCCTGTTGGCGACATGCTCGGCAGTTGTTCACCATTGGAGTCATCACTAGCTACCGACTGACTGTCTGACTGTCTGCTTTGCTGAAGAAATGCAATTATACGATCAAGCTTTGCATCAGTTCTATTTCTCTCAGTCCTCATTTCAGCCCTCATTTCAGCCCTCATTTCAGCCCTCACAGTGGTCATCATAGTGGTCATCATAGTGGTCATCATAGTGGTCATCATAGTGGTCATCATAGTGGTCATCATAGTGGTCATCATATCCTTCATTTCAGCATTCTCTCCAGTCGCCACTTCTTCCGCAACATCCACTATAGCCACTATTCTATCATCCGCTTCAGCATTCGCTCTATCCTCTATAGGCGCATCTTCTTCCTTCACTTCAGCACCTGGTGCAATTACCACTTCTTCCGCACCATCCACTATAGGCGCATCTTCTTCCTGCGCTTTAGCATTCGCTGAAGTACTCCCTTGTATAATAGCATCTATAGCTACACCACCACCAGGTGTCAGTATTCCTAAACCGCCAGTAGTAGACAGCACAATCTGAGAGGCAAGAAGTGCCTGCCCCACTGGATGGATGCATACCACGACAACAATGCCTATTGCAGTTCCCGACAAGAGTACGCTACCGAGCACAATGCCTGCTTTTTTTATAACTCCAGCTCCTCTCCAATGTCTATCACGAAACCTACTAAACCTACTAACTTCCACCGTCATACCCTGCACTGCAATCTCTCCTCCCTGCACAGGAGAACCAACCGGAGCTAGCTGTAACTCCATGCCCTGCTCTATAATCTGTCCTTCCTGCACAGAGCCAACCGGAGCTAGCTGTAATATATCCGTATTTTGCGTATCTCTTGCGTCTTGCATAACCCAACACCTCCTAATAGTTTATTAAAATAACTCAACCAAGCCGTACCTTAATATCGATCCATAGAACTCCTGATCCTCAGAAACCAAATATCGACAGCCTACGAACAGTATCCAATAAGAGCTGGGAAAAAGCAACCCTGATTCTTTACAAGAAATATCTTGGAATCTTATAGATATCCATTGCAGCGACACATAGTGGAGGTGTTCAGAGCAGAGCCTCTAGCCTAGTCACATTTTTCAGGAATTTTTGCCGAAGGTTGATGTTGTCCAAAAATATTGCTGCCCCCGCACTAAAGTGCTTCCGTCACCCCCGTTAAAAGGGTGTGTTGAAAAGTTTCATTGGATCAAAGGATGCTTCTGGACACAATTATCCAGCGAGTGCATAAAACTTTGCAACACAATTTCTTAGAAACCCTGACTTTAGATATGAGTAGTATTTGCCCAAAGTATATGTTACGATCTGCTTGGTGGTAGAGGGAATATGATTATGAATAATGATCTCCAAAATGTTAAAAGTTCATCAGGAAGTAAAAGAGTTCGGAAATTGAGTGATGGCACTATTGCAGTAGAGTTAAGCACTGTGGCTCTGTTGCAAAAAAAGAGGCTAAACTATGGGCGATCGTTATCAGGAAGCAGGCGTTGATGTTGCTGCTGGCCAGGAATTCGTAAAAAAAATTAATGTATTAGCAAAAAAAACGCACAATACATCTGTGTTATCATCACTTGGTGGCTTTGCTGGATTATTTGAGTTGCCGACTGCTTCGTATCAACAACCAGTATTGGTTTCATCAACCGACGGTGTCGGAACCAAATTGAAACTAGCCCTACAATGCCAACAACACCACAACATCGGCATTGATGTAGTTGCTATGTGCGTAAATGATGTGATTGCCCATGGTGCAACTCCCTTATTCTTTCTTGACTATTATGCAACTGGCCAGCTCGATCAGCAGGTTGCAGTTGCACTTCTCGATGGTATACGTGACGGCTGTCAACAGGCGGGGATGGCATTGATCGGCGGTGAAACCGCAGAAATGCCAGGTTTATATGCCAAAGGGGACTATGACATTGCTGGTTTTTGTGTCGGCATTGCTGAGAAGGCAAATCTTATTCATCCAGCCTGCATTACGGCTGGGGATCAGCTTATTGCACTGGCATCGACAGGAGTGCATGCCAATGGTTTCTCATTGATTCGCCATACCATCGACCAAGGTAATATTACACTAAATACACCCATTAAACAGCAAACTTTGTCCGAAAGCTTATTAACACCTACTAGGATTTACTGTTCCACCATTCAACACCTATTGCAAAACCATATATGCTTGCACGGTATCGCACACATTACTGGTGGTGGTATCATTGAGAATCTACCACGTATTTTACCAGGTCACTTGACTGCACATATTCAACAAGATAGCTGGGAATGGCCCGAAATTTTTCGATGGCTACAACAAAAAGGTCGTATCAGTACGGAAGATATGCGCCGTACATTTAATTGTGGCGTTGGCATGATAATCTCTGTTGATGAAAAAGACCTTGAAACTTGTTTATCTTTACTAGCAGATCAACACCAACATGCTTGGCATATTGGTGAAATCACCCCTAGACAAGGGGAGAGCCTCGTATGGGAGCATTAACAACCCTCAAGCGTATCATTATCCTTATTTCAGGAAATGGAAGTAATTTACAAGCATTAATTAATGCTAAATTGCCCATGCAAATAACTGCAGTTATCAGCAACAATCCAAATGTATACGGTCTACAGCGCGCACAAAATGCAGGCATTCCTATAATCTGTGAACCATTTCAATCGCATACATCAGCTGAACATTATGAACATACCCTATTAAATATTTTGACGCAACAGCAACCAGATTTCATTATTTTAGCTGGTTTTATGCGTACACTTGGGCCAAGTATTGTACGGAAATTCTATGGCCAGATTATTAATCTACACCCCTCATTATTGCCAGCTTACCCTGGGATGCACACACATGAACGCGTTCTAGCTGCTGGAGAAACCTGGCATGGCGCAACCGTACATTTTGTGAATGAGCAACTCGATTCTGGGCCAATCATCAGCCAAGCTCGTTTTAAAGTGTGCAAACAAGACACGATAGACACACTCAAGGAGAAAACACAGAAACTTGAGCACTATTTGTATCCTCAGGCCGTTTCTTGGTTGCTACAAGAACGTCTGCAGCTCATCAACAATCAAGTGTTGCTCGATCACATCCCTTTGCCCAAGACGGGAAAAAAACAAAGCAGTATTCAAGCAGCATCTCAAAACCCTTAGGTTTTATGCAATTTACCAGAAATTCTCCTGCGCAGCTAGAAGAAATTTCTTAATCAGCCAGGCTGAATGGTAATTCTGCTAACGATAGTTGCTAATCAAGTAAAATTAGGATAGAATTAGCCTAAGAGTACGTTATTACTTCAGGCTGCCTGTCGCTACTCAAAATGAATCATGTGGAGCTGGCAACAGCATATTATTGCAAATGCAAGGACTATAATAATGGAAAAATTAAAACCTACTAGTACTATGATTAAAGCCGAAAACTTGGAACTAACAGGAGATGCCATCAAAAGAACAAATTGCTCAATGGAGGACTTAAAATCAACAAGTGAGGTTAGAGCGAAGAGGCTTATGAGTCTTCGCAGGTTGACACGACTTTCACGCCGTGAATTTACAAGCAGATACGGGATTCCTGCTGGCACACTGCAGAACTGGGAAGATGCCCGTTATGGCGGGCTTACTGATAAGGGTGCCCGAAGAATGATTTCAGCTTTCAATCACGAAGGCATCTCTGTTACAAAGCTATGGTTGTTACATGGTATTGGTTCTTCCCCTCAAATTTCTGATCGACTCTACTTAGGCAAGTTATCAAACTCAACTGCACCGCCTACCCAACAACCAGTTACAACCAGTAGTCAAAGCTTTACAACAGTTGTTCAAGAATTGCTATTATTCCGACAGCTCAACCACAATACCATTGACACAATTATTGCTGACGATGGCATGGAACCACGCTTTGTTACCAATGAACAGGTTGCGGGCATTCAGCGTATTGGTGAAGAAATTATGAAAATCATTAATATGGATTGCATTCTACAAACAGCCCAAGGGAATATCTTAGTACGAAACCTTCGACTTGGCAGCAAAGATGGCTACTATAATTTAGCGTGTACCAACCTCAATACCAGTATTTTTAAGCCGATTTTGTATGATGTTGAGATTTATGCCGCAGCACCTATTATTTGGGCGCGTCGCAAAGACCCTATGACATGACTGAGACTTCCTAAGATGCTTCTGGTTACATACAGCAATATTGCTTAAGCCATTGACACGCAGTCTTATGAGTAATTGGTGGTTGTTTGAGATATGGAGAGAAATGGTTGCATGGAAATTGCACAAATTTTTTTACACATCGCATACGCTCAAAGCTTTCTCTCTGCAATGTCGAATCATTAATACTGTCATATTCGCTGCTCATGATCAGTGTTGGCACTTTAATTTGATCAATAAATAAAGCTGGCTCATAATGAGCCACCTTTGCGATGGATAATAGGGCCACCCTATTAGGCCAACAGGATACCTGCGTAAAGAAGCGATAGGCATCTTCCCCCGAAAATAAAGATGGCTGCTTGCTGTTTTGCTGCATGGAACTACTATGATCGATGACTGGCACATACTGTGTAGACCGACCTTCTTGTTGTAGACACCATTCCTTTGTAAAACGGCGTTGCTGGCGCATCTGTTGTGCCAGGGT
Source organism: Gammaproteobacteria bacterium (assembly GCA_003354005.1). Classification (GTDB taxonomy): domain Bacteria; phylum Pseudomonadota; class Gammaproteobacteria; order PIWD01; family PIWD01; genus PIWD01. Next base: position 19,850 of record PIWD01000021.1, read on the forward strand.
TAAATGTCTTGCTGCATTGGCCGAACCACTTATAAAAGGCACTTCCGCTACCACACAAGCTATATCAATTTGCTCACTGGCCAACTTTAAGACATGCCCTCCACTCAGGCTGCTCCCCCAAAGGGCAATACGATGCGGGTCAACATTGGTATGTCCTCGAAGATAGTCAAGGGCACAGATATAATCTTGGCATTGCTTATCAGGATCAATAGCCTGGCGTGGCAACCCTTGACTCGCACCAAAATGGCTTGGGTCATAAAGTAATACTACGAATCCTTCTTGTGCCAAATGATGTGCATAAGCTTGATAATGCTCTTTAAGTGCCGCAAAGCCAGGACACATCACCAATGCTGGAAAAGGCGGACACCCTATTGAAGGCTGGTACAGACACCCCGTAATACGTAATTTTTCCTGGTTACTTAGGTGAATTGTTTCGTACATATGTTATAATACCTCTTCGTATTTCGCTCATACGCAAATTTAGCCTAATGCTTTGGTGTTGTGACAATCATTCACAAGCTAGAAGCATAGTCTGTCCGTTCATGGGGCAGCAGTTTATACGTGGGGTAGGATAGCATGAATAAGCAAAAAAAATCTTCTAAGACCACAATGACTCATTTCGGTGATCGGTCTGTGCCTATCACAGATAAAGTCGACTATGTATCCGATGTTTTCCATAGCGTCGCTCATCGATATGATTTAATGAATGATCTTATGTCATGGGGCATGCACCGCATTTGGAAGCGTTTATTAATCCACTTTAGTTTCATTCAAGCAGGACAAACGGTTCTTGATTTAGCGGGTGGAACGGGTGATGTCACACGATTATTAGCCCAGCGAGTTGGCATTAAAGGGCGTGTCATCCTTGCAGATATTAATACCAGCATGCTACAGATTGGCCGTGATCGTTCACTAGATGAAGGCTATACACAGATTCAGTATGTGCAAGCCGATGCTGAGTCCCTGCCATTTGAAAATCAAAGTTTCGATGCAGTGACAATGGCATTTGGTTTGCGTAATGTCACAGACAAAAGTGCAGTATTGAGCAGTATTTGGCATGTGTTGCAGCCTGGCGCACCACTGCTAGTGCTTGAATTCTCAAAACCCGTTCTTTCTACGTTAAAATCATGCTATCATGGGTATTTATTTAACTTTATACCCAAATTAGGCGAAATGGTGACAGGCGACCGAAATAGCTATCAGTATTTAGCCGAATCAATACGATTACATCCTGATCAAGAAACATTACTTGATATGATGCGATCATCTGGCTTTGAATATTGTCGCTATTATAATTTGCTCGGTGGAATTGTTGCGATTCACAAGGGATACCGTCTATGATATCCAAAATATACTTACGTGTTGCGCAGCATTATCTTGATCATTATTTTGAAAAACTGCCAGAAATGGGCACGTGCTTGCATGCTCACCATGGGCAAATTTTAGCAATAGATCTGGAAGATTGGCCACTTTGTATTTATGCACAGGTTATGGATGAGAAAATACAGCTTTTAACGCATGCCGATCAAATTGATGCACACATTTCTGGCACAAGCTGGCTATTCTTGCGCATGGCATATCAATCAGATACACCTTCTAAAAGCAGTCTACGTGATAAAAAAAGCAACTTACAGATCAGTGGCAACGTAAAATTATTGCTAGCTGTACAACAGAGTTTACAGGCATGGCGTCCTGATGGAGAGGCCTGCTTGGCTTCTATTGTCGGTGAACTACCTGCACATTATCTGACTCATTGGCTACGCCCCTTACTACCGCCTATTGGCCAGATGTTTAATAACTTAAATCAAGCACTTGCAGCCTACGTACGCACCGAAAAACATTGGCTAGTGGATGCAGAAGAAATGGCGTGGTTCTCAGAACAAGTCAATAGCTTCCACGATGATTTAGCACATTATGAAGCAAGGCTAGCTTCAAACGCTGCTACCTTATTGCCTCGCAGAGGCTTATATCCTATTGATACATCCCAGTAGAGAGGCAAATAAAATGATCCGCTCTATCACTCGATTGTGGAATACTAACAGACGCTTATTAGAAGTTATTGCCGTTATGCTGGCTTATCAATTGGATCGAAAATTGATCAAACATCGTTTCCTGTTTCGTCTACTTCGTCTTGTTTTTTTTCTCCACCCGAAGCTGCGACACATTAAAGCACCACAACAACGGGGAGAGTGCCTGCGATTAGCAATGCAAGAGCTAGGCCCTATTTATGTTAAATTTGGACAAATTTTATCACTACAAACTGATAAATTCCCCCCTGATATCATTGAAGCACTTGAGCATTTGCAAGACCGGGTTAAACCATTCGAGGCAGAGCTAGCTATTCAACAAATCACGACTTCATTAGGTGCAGGGATTGATGAACTCTTTAAATCTTTTGAGTCAACACCACTTGCTGCTGCATCGGTAGCACAGGTTCACCGTGCAGAATTGCTAGATGGCCAACAAGTGGTTGTAAAAGTCTTACGCCCAAATATCCGAAAGCAATTAAAACGTGATATTGCCCTACTTTACCACCTAGCACGCTGGACACATCATTTATGGAAGGATGGCAGACGCTTACAACCAGAAAAGTTAGTTGCAGAATTTGATCGATGTATTGAGCACGAACTCAATTTACTGTATGAGGCAGCAAGTGCTAATCAGCTACGCTATCATTTCTCTGGCACAGACGAACTTTACATTCCTCGCATCTACTGGCCCTATGTCAGAAAAGATGTCCTGGTGCTTGAATATATCGATGCCATTCCAGTTAGCCAGGTTGATATAATATCGGCACAAGGTACTAATTTACACGCACTGGCAAAGATGGGTGTTAAAATCTTTCTACAACAAGTCTTTGATCACTGTTTCTTTCACGCCGACATGCATCCTGGTAATATTTTTGTCGCTAAGCGTCAAAAACCACAGTACATTGCAGTTGATTTTGGCATTATGGGGTCCTTAAGTAGTGAAGACCAGTATTATTTAGCCGCAAATTTGCTCGCCTTTTTCAAACGCGACTATCGAAAAGTTGCTGAACTGCATATACACTCAGGCTGGGTCAGTAAACAGACTAACGTGCTTGAATTTGAGAGCATGATCCGAACCCTATCAGAACCTGTCTTTGCCAGACCCCTAGTTGATATTTCACTAGCGAATGTATTGCTTCAGTTGTTTCAAACCGCTGGTAAATTTAATATGGAAATCCAACCACAATTACTCTTACTACAGAAAACATTAATCAGTGTTGAGGCAATCGGTAAACGCCTTGATCCCAGACTTAATTTGTGGCAAACAGCTATGCCACAACTAGAAACTTGGATGAACCGACAATTCAGCATGCGCATGATGGCCAGCAAATTATGGCGAAGACTACCACTATGGCTTGATCGTTTGCCTGAACTTCTAGAGCGGCTCATACACCAGGCTTAGGATGCAGATATGCCTTTACACCTGTGGTATATAGACGTACCTTGCTACAAATAGTATCTATCATAACCACTCAAAACCAGGCTCAAAAATCGTAGTTGCTACCACTAATACAACCATTCGTTACATTAACGACAGCAACTGAATAAATAGTATTGCTTCTTATAAAAACTTATGGTGTAATAAGGGTGGCGGTTTTTTTTGGCTTTTGATAATTGCACGATTGTGAACCCCGTCAGGATCGGAAGGTAGCAGCGGCAGCAATACGGCGATGTATCAACTTCAAGTCAAGGAAGGTCGCCCTTAAAAATTCACTCAACTTCTCTACTGCAGTAAATTGAACCTGTGGAGCAAGTGGGAAGATCGGCAACGAAAAGGTGTCCCCATTATGGGGGAGTATATGCAATTCAATTCCAGAAGTATGAATCAGCAAGCATTAAATAAAAATACATCACCAAGTGCCACTCACATGGCTACATCACAAGCTTTATCTATCAAATGGCGACCACAACAGCTGCAAGATGTTGTTGGACAGCCTATAGTTGTTAAAATTTTGAGCTATGCACTAAACCAACAACGGCTACATCATGCTTATTTATTTACGGGAACACGTGGTGTTGGCAAAACAACATTAGCCCGTATCTTTGCTAAGTGTCTTAGTTGTGTTCAAGCTGTGAGTACAACCCCTTGTGAACAATGTGCGAATTGTCGTGCAATTTCTAATAATCAATTCGTTGACCTTATTGAAATTGATGCAGCATCACGGACGAAGGTTGATGATATACGTGAATTACTTGATAGTGTGTCCTATGCACCAGCACAAGGCCGTTATAAAATTTATTTGATTGATGAAGTGCATATGCTCTCTAACCACAGCTTTAATGCCTTACTCAAAACACTTGAAGAACCGCCAGCACACATAAAATTTTTACTAGCAACAACCGAACCACAAAAACTGCCTGTTACAGTATTATCACGCTGCCTACAACTACAACTTAAAAATATTGCATACATTGACATTGCGACACGCTTACAGTTTATTGTGGAACAAGAATCTTTCACGGCCGAACCTGAGTCAATTAATCTACTTTCTGAGGCTGCCCAAGGCAGTCTAAGAGATGCTTTAACTTTACTTGAGCAGGCAGTCGCTTATAGCAACGGTCAGTTAACACTTGCTAAAACACAGACACTGCTTGGATTACCTTCCAATACAATATGCGATACGCTACTAGTGGCACTTCATCAACAACAAGGCTCAAAATTGCTTGAGATTACTGAACAGATTGCGGGACAAGGCATTGACTTCATCACGCTACTTGATGCACTTATGGTGCGCTTACATGCTATAAGCTTACAACAATGTATAGAAATACAGGACAATAAATCAAATTCGATGCACTTGCTACCTCTTGCAGAACAATTGAGACAACAAGATGTACAGTTGTGGTATCAAATTGCTTTATTGGGCAAACACGACTTACCATTAGCTCCTACGGCACGCATTGGCTTTGAAATAACTGTGCTACGGATGCTTGCTTTTTATCCAATTACAACCGTTGCTCCAGATCAATCAAATGAATCGCCACCATCCGTTTCTACTGTTCATCAGAATAAAGAGATTCAAACCATAATCAAGCAATTCGATGCGACCCTCATTAATCCATGAGCTTCTCCACCATAAACAACAAACCTCATGTTAAGGTTCGATCCAAGACTTTTCAGTCAGTATGCCTCGCAATTGAATATCCCACTGATCACGCGGCAAAAAAGCCACCTCCTGAAAAGCATAAGCCAACCCCAATAAATATGGTGCTTTTTTAACTGAGCCATTTTGTGGTTCAAGCAAATCAGCAAAAGTTGCATCGTAATACCCTTTCCCCATCCCTAAACGATAAGCATCAGCGTCAAATGCCAATAGGGGCACCAATACGATATCCAATACTTGCCAAGAACAATACTCTGCTTCAATGGGTTCGTTAATGCCGTAGCAATTTTTTTGTAATTCAGTTTGCGATGTATAGTGTGCAAAACACAACTGAGGCACCGTTCGCTGTGATGACTCACTCAATACGGGCAAGTAACAGGTTTTATCGGATTGCCAAATACGCTCAACAACAAGATGGGTGTCCACCTCATTTGCTACAGCATGATAAACAGCAATATGCTGACTTTGTTTAAATAGCTGACTTTGAAGAAAATGGTTCGTAATACTTTTAGTGGCCTGATGGCACATTTCATCAGTCAATTCAGTTCGTACATGGTACATATGTCTGCGTAATTTCATTTTATCCAGCATACTTGACATTCCATACTCCAGCCACTAAAAGGACAGCCACCGACTATTCTAGCAGGGGAGGCTTGTGATCCGCAGACGTTTGACCACATCTACCTTTTGACATAACGGGCTTGCTGCACCTATGGTTATGTGGGAACTTCTTTACACAAACGCTTTGCCCAAGTACATCAGCAATAGCAAACTTTTTTATATTCTTAGCTGCTAAGTCGTGCTATCCATCTCCACCTAAACACCAAAGTTACTCAACGCTATTCTGGGTAGAAAATTCCACACAAAAGGTTAAAAATCCCCTCTTAAGAGGATGCCTAAACCAGCATGCCTTAGCTCCATGATATCGCATTGGACAATTTGTCCAGACCAAAACGATCAGGTGGGGAAAGCTGCTACCACATCAGGCTCATTAAGAAGAAAAATGTGCACAACAATGGTACGTCAACAAGCCCCCAGGTTACAAATTATCGATCTTGAATATAAGCCCAACACGTCTACCACAGAGCAATCTAAACTCTAACAAAAAAACAATGTACTTTCAAGTCCATAATATCTAGCACTTAGATGAAAAGTATATCAAAATAGGAAATCAGTGGTTTTATTTTACATTCTGTAGCTCCTTATGAACACCCGCACATAAAGGGTTGTGTTGCAAAGTTTTATTGGTTAAAAGGATGCTTGTATTCTGGATACAATTATCCAGCGAGTGCATAAAACTGCTCCCAAACAGGAAGCTCACTATTCATTTGCTGTTTTTTAATCATTGCCCACAGCTCTATACCAGCCAA
>PIWD01000084.1 GCA_003354005.1 Gammaproteobacteria bacterium
CCCTTATATAAAAATAAAAAATTAATCGCCAAAAGTGCGATGCGCTGAAAGCTTGAATTATTTAATGTATCTATGAAGCCAAGGGAAACACTGAGAATAACAATGAAGCAATACTAAGGCTTTTACTTTACAACTGGATGTTTCATTTAATAACCCTGAAAACAGAGCAAGCACATTCTTGGTGATCCTGACCAGGTTGTAAAGCGTTATTTGAATAAAATGACTATTTTTTGTTCAATTAACTTCTATTCAGCCCCACAACATCACTGAACTTCATTTACAAAGCTATGATCTGAAGAAATTTACTCTTCCGCGGTTTGGTTCGGACAACACACACGGCCTGTAATAATGTTCTACTAGAATCAAGAGTACGACAAAAGCAAAAACACGCGCCGCAACAGCACTCTCCACGTAACTAAACTACCAGTATCTTCACACCAAGTTCTCGTAAAGCATCAAGCACCTTAGGGTCAGCGCCGTCATCTGTAATCAATGTGTCAATCTGAGAAGCGGTAGCGAGTAACTTTCCACCATGCTTACCTACTTTGCTGCTATCTATCAGAGCCACAATACGATCACCATACTCCAGCAGCTTTTTCTCTGCCATATAGACCAATAGATCAGAGGTATGCACACCAGCTGTCGTAACACCCGTACCCGTAAAGAAGACAAAACGACTTTTATGGTCATCTGCTGCTTCTTCATCTGGAGAAATAGTGATCTGACGTTCGGGTAGATATTGGCCACCAAGTATGATGATACTTTGATGATCTTGACTAATCAGCTGATAAGCCAATGGCATAAAATTCGTCACAACTTGCACATCACGATGCGCTAAATGCTCTCCCATCAAAAAAGTCGTATTGCTACCACTCACAATAATACTGTCGTGTTCTTCACACATATCTGCCGCAGCTTTAGCAATTCGCTTTTTCGCTACATAGCTTTCTATATCTGTTTCGCAGGGGATAAAGCTGCTTGGTGCATGAGTTGCGGCTAGGGACGAGTCAAAATTGATTACCTCTGCCCCATTACGGATTTTTTTCAGCCTCCCTTCTTCCGCCAACTTTGTAATGTCCCGACGAGCTGTAGATAAAGAGATATCTAACATCTTCACATAGTCATTTGTCGTTATAAACGTATGACTCGTTAGATGATCTAACAAGCTTCTATGACGCTGAGCTTCATTCATTGTTCATACCATTAAGTTCTTTTGAATTATTTTGACGCATTATGAACTTTTGAGCAATTAGATTCTCAAAATGAACTCTTTTGAATTAATTTGACTCAAAATATGTGATCAAAACCATTACTTTGTTCATAATAAATCAAAAATGACTTTACGTGACCGCATTTGACTACTTATAGTCAATTTGCGTCATGAGAAGTCACTGGAGAGTAAAATGAAATACCAAGCCG
>PIWD01000022.1 GCA_003354005.1 Gammaproteobacteria bacterium
TTAAAAAACAGCAAATGAATAGTGAGCTTCCTGTTTGGGAGCAGTTTTATGCACTCGCTGGATAATTGTATCCAGAATACAAGCATCCTTTGATCCAATAAAACTTTGCAACACAACCTCTTGCTTTACAGTGATGCTGCCATTTGAACGAGCCAATAAAATAGATATACCAGCAACTGAAGATGTCAACCCCATTTCAATGAGGCCTATCGCAAACCCAATTGACTTATCAACACAATCCCTTAGCAAAAAAACAACAAGTAGGTCTGCTACACAGGTCTTGCTTGTTGAAGACAATTCTGTTGCAGAAATTGCTGGAAGGATATTATTAGAACGTCTCAAATGTTCTGTTGATGTTGCCAAAACTGGCCATGCTGCTGTTGAAAAAGCCCAAACAGGTAACTACGATCTTATTCTGATGGATGTTGGTTTGCCAGACTTTGACGGGATAGAAGCAACAAAAAGAATTCGTGCCCTTACTGACCCCAAATACTCCGCTCTGCCCATTGTAGCCCTGACTGGTCACTCAGATGTAAGTGAAAGAAAACAGGCCTGTTTAGAGGCTGGCATGCAAGTGGTACTGGGCAAACCAGCACAGCTTTCTATTCTAAAAGATATCTTGGAGCGTTTCGTTCAGAATCCAGCTTCCACTACTCGCTAAATTTATACATAGCTCATCTAGCCAGTCAGTCGTCGGCAAGTTTATGTTGGCTATATGGTTTCTCTTCAGAAATTTTAAATTCAAAAATTTCTGGGAGAAAATCAACCCCATGACTCATCGGTCATAGCTCAAAATTGGCAAGTATTTACAATTCATAAAATATAGCCTATAATAGAAGCAAGATAAATCTGCTTTTATTGCAAGATAATAATTAAAAAGCCACAAGCCAAAAGTACTAGGGGGTGGATGTGCTTTCAAAAAATATTAATAAATGCTTGCTGGAAGGGCTATTTCTTCAAATTCAAGGCAGTGCTCGCTTAACTGGCTCCACAGATACTGGCAGTACTCATGTCGATCTGGGCGCATTTTTCAATTATTTTGTTAAAAATCTTGAAAAGATTGCTGCTGAATATTTCACAGAATGCAGTAAGCCTGAACGTGTAAACAGCCTGCTGAAGACTGTTAGCAATTCCCAACTTATTAAAAATTTTGAAGAGGTTGTACGTCTCACTAATGCAGTCCGCACTAATAATCCCCAAGAAAAAAATATAACCTCTTATATTGGCAAGTTATCTTCAGGTCAAGCTTTTCCAATTCTAGGGGGATGGCTAGGTCATGGTATAGTATATGAGTTTAAGCGGGAAAGGGATAATTTGCTCTTTACCGTCTATAATACAGGGGAGGGCGTATCATTTCACAAAGCACATTGGAGTCCTTCCCTTCCTAAGAAGCCTCATCATCATGCTGCAGGAAAAATCAAGTATTACCCCCTAATTTATACAGTTGAAGGGTATTACAGTCAATTGAATCAGAGAAAAGCTGACCTGCAAAGATTCATTGGAAGTCTGCTGGCACCGATAATGTCAGGATTAGAAAGTGAAAAAAACAACAATCAAAAAGCTAAAGACCTCTACCTATGGATATTTCCTCAGATTGAAATAATTGGTGGAAAACGCACAGATAACATCCTTCCTGAAGACAGGGCAACAATATCTCCACAATCGACAGGCAATTGTGGCCTCAAGTCTATAAGAGCCTACCTACGCTGCAATCTTGGTGGTGAAGCAGAATATAAGTGGTTTGCTTTCCTACTTAAATGGTGGACTGCCAAAGAATGTCATAGGAATATTAAAAATGAGCATAAGCACAGACTGTGGGCGATATATCCCCAGACCATATCAAACCTCGCGCGCTATGCTGTTCTCAATAAGCTAGAAGGTTTAAATCATAAGCACCTGTACAGAAAGATACAGAAAATTAACACGCCAAAAGAAGAGTCACATCCTTATCGGCGCAACTATACAAGTCTTATTGACAAATTCAAGATATCTCCTATCGAGAATATTGAACTCTTGGAATCCTCTAAACCCGTAGAAACTGATTTTCCCAGATATAAAAAAGACTTACATGTGGATTTAATTGAGTGCAAAGAACAGAAGGGGCAAGGCCCAAATACATTATTAGAGAACTTAAACCGTGTTTTTTCTAGCATTACACAAGCAAATGAGCCACCTTACAGTACAATAAGAAGGATCGAAGAATTTTTGCAGAAACTGCCCTTATGTGGAGAAGGCAATTATTATGTTTCTCTCGACTCTATAGAGAAAATTGATAAGTTTATTCAAGAAATCAGTGAGCTATTAAGCCTCTACATGGACTGTGTAAAACGAGAAGAAGGCGGTCTTGTAAACCCAGCTCGCTTTATCACACTGCTGAGTGTAATCGCGGTTATTATTTGCCTAGGAAAAGAGAAACAAATAGAAGATCAACCCAAAAAACTAATGCCATTCTTCTTCTATAAACCACTCCAGCGTTTTGTAGAAGAATTCTTTTCAAAACACACTAAACTTTATCCCTACCTAGGTTCAGGCGATGCTTCATATGATGAACGACTCATTGAGATTGAAGAGCTACTCAAGAATGGTACATACTTCGGTTGTAGTAGTTATAACTCTGATTTAACTAGTTCACAAAACCGCGATCTAGCTCTGTCTTATAGTAAATTAGTAGAGCAGTATGGTGACGATAATTTCCTAAGTAAATGTGAGAAAGCTGCTAATAGAGCTTCCGACTCAAAGTCACATTGTAAGCAATATATGTTAGCTTTTGCCGATAAAGACTACAAAAGGTGCATTGGTTTATTCGAACTCTTGAAAGAATATAATTCTAAAAATCAGTCAATTCCCCCAGAAATGGGGGTTGTACTAAAACAGCATCAGCATATTGAAATCCTGATACACTCCATTATGTCTACTTTAAAAGGCTCTAAGGACGCGCTAACTGGAAAAAAAGAGCTGCCTCAGATTAATAGATACACCATTGAGCTCTGTTTTAGTGATATGTATAAAGTTTGCTTACAGACGATTCCCATCACTCACAAACCCAACAACTCACAGACTGCTCCTGTAGTATGCTCTAAAGCTGTGGATATTCTAAAACTAGAAGTTAACATGAACTTAAGGCAAACGAAGTTAAATGGCTTCAGGAATGCTCCTTCTAGTGAAGTACCCCTAATAACAGACATACTTGCAGAGAAAAATCCTCTAAGACACAAATCTTACGATTATAATCGTGGTTGCAAAACTCATGAAAATAACATTCAGACTGAGAGTATAAAAGGTGGTTTTTTTAGTAAAAAAACTCTGTTTGAAAGACAAGTTAAGACCACCCGATCCTCTCCGATGGGTCAAATTCATAAAACACTAGAGCTATTTACACAGTATCCAACCTTGCTTTCAAACGAAGACTATGCATTATTTTTTGAAATTAACTTATTTGATTCTGGATTATTTCTACGAAATTTAGAAAGTGCAGGTGGTGTTCCCCTTTTAAAAAAGCTAAACGAATTCTTCAAAGATAGAATCATAGCTACCCAACAACCTAGTAATGTGCCCCCTACACTTGTCAGAATGATAAGACTACAATTTTTGACAAACTACTATGTACTAACCATGTCCCCCCATCAAGCTAAAGAGCTCGTTGTTGAAGCAAAAGATATTCTCACTAAATTGCGGGCAACCTTAAAGGATTCACTAACCAGGCATCCTGATGAGAGTACTACTGCAACACTTCACCTTTATCGATACCTAGTGACTGGCACACTTATTTTAAATAATATTAATTATCGTGTGATGATAAAGGATTTTATTACGGATCTCATTGGGTCTGCAAAGAACCCTTGGCTGAATAAACATGACAACCCTGCTTTAACCTTCATCAAGAAAGAAATTTTCTCATATATACGCGATCATTATATTAGCGATAAGGGGTTTAGCACCAATTTTAATACAGCTTTATGTGAAACACTGATAGAAGAAAAGTGCTTTACTGCTGAAGAATCTCTAAAAAAACCAATCTGTTTCCCGCAATTTGAATTTATTTTTGATAAATTGACAATTTTAGTAGACATGCAGTCTGGGCAAATTTTAAAAAACGGGGTTGCCAACGGAAAGCTTCCAGAAGCTTTGTTGTACTCTTCCAAGTTTGTTGAGTTATTTGGGCATAGCACTCCTTGGGGAACAATAAGTAACAACCAGAATCAATATCATATACGTGTTAAACATGGCAACTATCGAATACTCAAAGGAAATTACCAAAATCGAGATGATTGCTACGTGATTCAGAAAAATTTTCCCATTGATATGAACATGCCTGAAGTAAACGCAGAGGAAGCAAAAGCAAATATAGGAGAAGAGCCTGCTCAGCTTGGGGAAAATTGGTGCCAACTCACAAACAGCGATGAGGTCACTAATTTATCAAAAATATGTCCACCTCTACTAGAGTATGGTTGTAATCTTTGGCATAACCGTAGTGGTTACATTATCACAGATGCTCACCATCAGCCAGCTTATTTCATGAGTGCGTGGGATAACTATTTGCTACACCCTATTCAAGGTAATACTATTGATTTCACTGAAGCTATTCAACCTGACAATATAGAGGACTTCAATCAGGTAGTTAATTTTGAAAAATCTCGCTTCATCAGTTGTAAAGTTGGTGAAAATGGCGATAAAGTTATTTTACATAGGTATGGCATCCATTTTGATGTTAAAAAAGATTTAGTTATGAAAAATAGATTGGAACTAATTGATAGCCAATCTAAAAAACACCTTGTTTTATCCCAGGAAAAAGCACCATTACCAGCAGGACTCTTATTAGTTGAGATAGGAAACCCCCAAAAAACTTACTGCTATGTACCTATACAAAAGTTCCGTCCAAGAAACGTTTTCACTCACATAGGGGTAGTGGTACGCAAGAGAAGATTATTTTATCCCGTTTATCCCGAATTTAGACTGGATACGGATCACGATGTCAAAATGAGGTGTATAGAAAAGACAAGGATACAGGATTGGAAGTACAAAAATCAGGAAAGATACATTGTATATCCTATGACACCAGGTGGTTCTATTTCCCAGCCCGATCTATTAGAAGATGCTATTTACCTCGTCTATCTTTATCTAGGACAGAATAAACCAGAAGAAGCCTGCGAAATCTTGAATCAAGTCAATCCACAAGTTACTGAAGTTACAAAAGAACTCCTCCAATACATCCGTTGGGTGATGGAGGAACTCCCTGAAAAAGAGTTTAGGGAAGAATTTGGGTTTGAGACTGTAGAAACACCTGAAATCCTTGTTACAAAACTCAAAACATTATTCATCCTGTCTAACTATTGTAAATTTGACAAACACTTGCCTACATTTTCAGATAAAGAAATAGGTAGCAGTCCTAGTGATAGATGCCATCTGGAAGAACAACGATTATTGAACAAGTTTTCTCAATCCCTCCTCGATACTATTTACAATACTTACACCAAATATTTGAAGGTATGTAATAACAGTAGTCACCCTAAGGTATGTTTATCCAAAGAGGAGGAGTGTGTTCTAATTGTCTATCTTAAACTGCATAAATGTACCAATCACACGGTTGATGTACAATTTCATAAACTTTACAAAGATTTATTGGGTAATGAGCTAGTTTCTTTAATTGCAGACAGTGACGCCACTGCCTCTCCTAGTCACCAAGGTATTACAAGTGACGGGTTATATAAATTATACGAGTATACTACAAATAAGATTTCTGGTGCTCTATTCTGGGAGAGATGCTTTAAAGGAAACTGTGGCAATTACTACAATAAGAATCAAGCATTTTCTTATCTAGGAATTGGTCTATCAGATAATGCTTTTATACATTGCTTTAGAAGCTTCGTTGAGGTTATCACAGGGATTGATTGTGAGAATAAGGAGCAATTAAATTGTTATATTACTTGCATGCTAAATATAGGGGCTAATTTAGCTTGCCAAGGGAGAATTAATGAAAATACTAGCATCATCCCAGGTCTTTGCCTGATACTTCAAGGTTTATCAAAGAGTTCTGTGAAAATAGGGGTACTACCATATATTAAATACATTGGCGGCTATCATCATCCAGGGAAAGACTTCGAAGAATGGTTTAAGGAGTTCAAGAAAAAAATATTGGATAAAGAAACGTTTGCTCAGGAACTCAAAAATATTCAATTACCACCTCCACCTGGATCGCGAGATGAATCCTTCAACCGCACCATCACAATGATAAAGGGTGAGAGTAACGAAGAAAACAAAGAAAATGATGAAGAAAAAGCAAACAGCGGGGATGAACATAAAAAACGACTAAAAAGTAAGATGGCAAACCTAAGTATTAACGAGTATATAGAGAAGTTGCATAATACACTCAATATGAAGGAAATGGCCATTAAATACGAAGAGCTAAATGCCATAGAGCAGAATATTCTATCAAATAATTTAGTAAATTGGTCTCAGGAACAACAAGTTGTTCACTACGGAAAACTCCTAGAAGACCAAATCAATAACTTGAAAGGAATTAATAATGAAATATCTAGCAGTGATAACTCTGCAGTTGATTATGAGGAAAAAGATAATAATTGTAATGAAGAGCGCGTCAATGGTGAACATGCTAGCCTATTTCGAGCAAAATCTAAACTAGAAAGAAAACGAGAAATAGCAACAGGCCATATACGTTACCTAATAGAGGGAGAAAAAATAAAGCTCAGATCTAACTTTAAGCCTATTAAAAAATATAATAACCAAGCAAGGAGCTTATTGAAAAAGGTTCAATGCTCTCTAAAAGGGACTGAGCAGAAAATAGAAAATTGTTTCAATTTTGACAAGACAACAACTCAATTTATCTCCCACCAACTTTATGCTATAGCAGGTAAACAGCCACTTAAGATTTCTTTAGAGTATTTGCTGGATCAGTGGCAAGCAGATGATCTCAATCAAATAAAAGCAAGTTATAGCTTATCCGAAGATGATGTTCAGTTTATTATAAATCACATTAATACGTGGCTTATCTACAAGAATCAAGAACAACACTTACAGCGTATACAAAAACTTTACGGCAAACTCAATAATGGAAAACAAATGAGTGAGGTAAAGAGACAAGATCTGATCCACCAACTATTCCAAACATTCATGAGTAAGAATCTGTGCCGACCCAACGATATGGATTTACTATATTTCCAATACAAAAAAGACATAGTGCTTTGGCCTGCTCAGATTACGCTACTTAAATTAGCATTAGATAACGCTGACGATAAAAATAAAGTCATACAACTTTTAATGGGAGGTGGTAAAACCACTATTCTGTCACCTCGAATTGCAAAAGGCATAACCGAAAAAGGCAAGCTCGCTATTATTTGTGTGCCACTAGCATTGCTCGATGTCAATTATACGGATCTAGCAACAACTATCTATAAAACCACAGGAAGATGTACTCACATCTTAAAGTTCAATAGGCAATCAAACTACGACTTTAATAACATATTATGCAATTTATTAATTGCAAAAGAAGGCAAACAAGTCATAGTCACCGCAGTGACTGTACTACAATCGCTGTTCCTCAAATACATTGATATGATTAAAGTAGGAGCGGAGATTAACTCTCCTAACTTTAAGGCCTTACAGTCTATTTTAAAGTTACTGAAAGACTCTAGCACATTATTGGTTGATGAAGTACATGAAGCATTTAGTATTAAGCAGGAACTTGCGTACGGCTTAGGCAATTTTAAGGAGCAAGAAGAGGGACTGATTGACCAATACGTTGACTTCTATGATGCTCTAACAATGGATAACATTAACAGCTCTGAAAAACTTATGGCGTGGTTATTCCCAGCAGAGCAAGCCCATAATAATGCTAACAAACCTATTAGCCCTCTATTAAAGGCTATAGAAATGGATCTAGATGAAGGAGGAGAATGCAAGAATGCTGCTGCTGAGGCTTCTAGCAGGCTAAGGCTATTCCTAAACAACCAAGAGAGTGATGCGGACGCATGGATAAAGAAACTCGGCTACTTAGATGCACAACTCTTAGCTATTGTTAAACTACACAAAGATTACTTATTAAATAGACTCGGTAATCGTGCGGTAAATGAGAACTTTGGATTATCTCAACCCGCTAAAAATGATCAGCAACAATATAATGAGGCTATTGAAGCTCTTGAAATTGCTGAAAAAAAGGGTGAAGAAAATACTATTCATGAGAGAAATGTTACAGCCCTTCTAGGGGAGATCGATCTCAGAAACCATATTGCCGTTCCTTATCAGTATAGTAAGCCCAAACCATCGACTGAATTTAGTATGTTGTACGAAAGTTTTACTTACAGCATTATCACTTATTTAGATCAAGGTATTTCTCTGGCTGCCTTTGCTGCAGTTGTAGCCTCCATACAAGGGGCTGTAAGCAAGGAAGTATTAAGAAGGGGTATAGTAGGCTATCTTTTGGAAACTAAGATAGCAAGAGAGTTTGAAGCGAAAGCAGGGGTTAATTTGTTTTGTATTAATCCTAACGATTTAGTGAGTTTAAGAAAGTACCATAATAAGATCAAAAATAGAAAAGAATTTATTTTATACTGCCTTAAAGTCTCCATTCTACCTACAATAAAAGTTAGACCTGAAACATTATCACTGAATGGTCATGACTTTGTTGGCTTATCTCACGAGGTGCTAGGTATTACGGGCACCACCTCTAACTACCGCACCTTTCATGAATCAATGAGGCCAACTTCGTTTGGTTTTGGGGATTATGGAAAGATCATTGCGTGTCTGATTGCCAAGAAGACAAAAGTGTCGAAAATTGGTACAGAAGGTGCACAAGTTAAATTTTGGAGTCAACTTGAAGTAGAGAATATAAAAGAGCTAAAAGCAATTATTGATGCTGGAGCACTATTTAAAAATGAACCCGCTCAATCTACTGTAAGACAGATTCAAAGATTTTGTATCAAGCACCATAAATCCATAGAGTGGGTGCTATATTTCGATACGGTGAAGTGTGGCGATCAGTTCGTTAATTTGCTTCATGCTGCCTCAGTAAAAGAGCCTTCAAAGATACATAGTTTTAACACCACAGATGAAAGTACTTTAGCAAAGAAACTAGGCCCACAATTAGAGAAGCGATTTGTATTTTATAGTCAACCCCAATGTACAGGCACCGATATTAAACTGGCTAATAATGCAGTAGCAGCCGTCACTGTCGATTTACAACGAACAAATGAATCATTCTTTCTGCAGGCTGTCATGAGGGTTCGACAATTAATTAAAGGCGATCAAAGAGTACATTGCTTTGTAATGCAGAATGAACAAATTATAAACTTTGATATTCAATATCTTGTTGATCAATTGTATACAATTGAGATCAGCCTATTAGAACAACAACAGACCTCCGCTGCATCTTTACGTATTAATAGCATGATCAAAGTATTTGCTATTTCTCAATTATTAGCTGCCGAAGATTATGAAAAAAATATTCTGTTTGATAAATTGGCTATATTTATTGTTCAAAACAATGACACCAAGCTGGCTGAAAAATTTAACCATATTATTAAAGAAGTCAGGATAGAAGAGTGGCTGAAGGAGTTATTCAACGGAAAAAAGGCTCAACTACAAATAATAAATAGGGAGCGGTTTAAAACACTACAGAAGCAGATTGGGGAACTAACAAATCAATTTGAGGTTATTCTAGGAAAGGCACAAACAGACGCTATCCCTATAGTATCAAAAAATACGGTTCAGGGTTCTTCCGAAGTGGAGAAAGAGAAAGAAATGGAACAAGAGCAAGAGCAAGATCAGGAAATTGAAATAGATAAAAGCTTTCTTCAGAGTCCTGCTAACCTAAGTTCACATTTTGATTTTCTGGACGATACTAATTTTACAGTATTCTACAGGGAGAGAGCAAACAGATTTAAGGATTTTTCCACTAATAGTAGTTTCTTCTCTGATCAGCTATTTTTTACTAAGAACTTAACTGAAGTTCTAGAAGACGGCAGAGTTTCGATGCTGGACTATGTGAGCAAGCCGATTTATGGTGTGCTGATGCGGATAAACCGGAATAATAAGCTGCAGGTACTTGCCCTAAGTAATTTCAACTACGATAGAGTTTTCCATAGATTAGCTTTCACCTTACGTGAAAAGGTTTCTCACCATATATGCAAATATACCTGGTTAGAAACAAGTTTGGGGGAGCTTGCGTGTGGGAGCAGACCCAACGATATTGAATTGTACCCTGAATACCTGGCTATTCAAGAGCAAGTTTTATTCTTCAATGGGCGCTTCGGGCTATTAGAACAAAGAGAGAATGTTGTATGGTTATTTACAGATGGCATAAATAAGTTAAGGTTTGCAGAAGAACATATTCTTCCATATCGAATGGAACCAATATCTAAGGTAATTCGGGAAAGATTTGGTATTGAAATTATTTTATTAGAAATATTTAATATATATTTTGATCTTACCAAGACTAAAAGAAAGAATGTTATTTCTAAGATTATTAAGGGCAGAAAAACCTACGCTAAACAAAGTATAATCAGATCTTTTTGCATACTAATGGATGCTATTAATACAGCAAGGGATAATAGTTGTAAGAATTTGGATAGTGAATTTAAAGACTTGGAAGATTTTTTCGTAGAGAAAGAAATCATGAAGTCAACATCTGAGAAGATCATATCAGATTTGAAAAATGCCATTGCAAATACTAAGTTGTACTATAAGTTATATATTCAACATAAAGATCCTACAGAACTACAGATCCAAGTCTCCAAATGTATGCCATTTTCTAATGCAAATAGTGAAGATAAGCAGGACAGTAAAGAAGAGAATCTCCAGGATAAAAATAATGAATATAAGAGTGGGCATAAGAAAAATATTATGCCCAAATCAGAAGAGGAACGATTAAATCATTTTAAAATACATCTTAATAAGATAATTGATAATATATATCTAAAAATTAATGAGTCAAAGAATTTGGATGAAAAATCATGGAGTAAGGCTATGCAATCCTGCAGGGAAGCGTACAAATTATCTCTTTTAGTACCAGAACTAAGTGAAGCTCGTCCACTTATAGAAGAATATTACAACCCTATTTTAGATTTTTTTCTACAGCATGGTAATCATGTAATTAATTCGTTTGCCGGGGATGATAATGAGTCAAAACTCGAAGGGGATCTTGCCAGACAAATATATTTAAGCATAAGTACAATTCTCAATACTCTAGATTTCAATGGATTCAACACTCAAGAGTTACAACTAGCTATTGGAAAACAAATTGCCTTGCCGAAACAAAATAGCTTCCTATTGCGGTATCTAACAAGCATTAAGGAAGCACTTACTCAGATTGAACTCCTGCCCATTTCTCAAGATCCATTTTTACTGGTTAACTATCTAAATGAGATTCTAGATTCAGAATATAAATTTATAAGGAAGTATGAAAAAGAACTTTACGCACTGGGCTTTGCAAGACCAATAGGTGAAAGGTTTCTGCGAAAAAAATATTCTCACTTAGCATATGTCAAGGCTGAAATTACTAAATTGGCAAATAGTCTAGAGGATGGAGGAGAAGAAAAGCAGCCTATAGCAGATAATGGTCTGAGTAATGTGATTGCAAAGATAGAAGAGTACATGAAGAATTACAGGAAACAACCTCAAATGTTCCTTGATATTGATCAAAACGTTATGCGTGGATTGCAACAAATCATTGAAACATGTAACAGCTTGTTAGAAGCTGAATCAATAATAGATCTCAAGTCTGAGCATGAACAAAAACTCGACTGGCTAGGTTTTGCAAGGTTAATAGGGGCCAAGTTTCTAGAACTTCAACAGTTCAAAAAAATACAGTTCAAAAGAATTATCAATAACATGTTATATATAGGTTTGGAAAAAATAGAAGACATTACTAATACGTTTTATTATTTAACTGATAAACAATCTCAGGACTATAAAAATCTTCACAAAATTATCAGTAATCTTTATGGGAAAAAAGATTACGAGCAAGATGTGTACTTGCAAGAAAATAAACAGTACATAATTGAGACATTTTATAGACAGGAATCTAAATTCATTGCAGATGCACTCGTTAACTATTCAACGGAGTTACAAACTAGATATGAAAATAGAAAGTGTGAAATATTATCCTGTAAATTTTTGGGTTCACAATACCGCTATACTGAGAATCACAAATCCATACTGAGCTATCTTCCTGATGTAGGCGTTGAGCAGAAGTTAGTAGATATTAGAAACACCCTAGAGTTGCGGATTCAACGTGTTGTTGATGGATTCAAATTCGAAGAAAACAACAAAGTGAATGAAGCTATCAATGGTCTTTTGAAAGAAGATGATAAAGAAGAGTTTTTGAATAAACTCAAGCAGTTTTATTTTACTAACATTATGTTAGAACGAGTTAAAGATTTTTCTCAACCGTTTGAGCCTCTAGCAGAAGAAGGAATTCTTAAAATATTTATAAAATTAGGAGAATGCAACGATGTAGCCAAATATTGGCATAATCAGCATGGTTCTCAATTCTTACCATCAGCCTATAAGGATAATAGAGTAGCACCTCATCTTAACAAGTTATTAAAAACTCTATGGAAGGAACATAGACGCAAGCATTTTCTTAACACTGTAATTCATATTGGATTGCTATCTGCTTTAGGGTCGACAATACTTAATTTCTATCAGATTATTCCATGGGCTGCGGCACTTCTTCCATACATTCTCTTCTTAGTTCCAGTCGTTGGCTTATTAGTTGGTATAATATTATCTTACAGCTTATTTACTCTTTTCCTGCCATCTACCTGGCTAAGTACTTCGGAGATTCCGCAGTTGTCGCAAGGCATCTCTGTCCACCAGGTTAGTGACTGGTTAAAATGCCACCCTAAGACAATACAGATGCCATTATTGGGCGCTGTAGTTTCTGTCTTATTGCTTAGCCTGGGAATCCTATCCAACATCTTGTGGATCGGAGCTATAACATTTGGAGTCATGCTAATAGGATTCGTGATAGATTGTTTTGCAAGGAAATATGAACATAGCTCCACTATGGAGAGCCCCCAAAGATGTGATCCCGTTGAAGTTGAGTTACCAAATTATCTTGAAACAGAGATGCAGGAAAATGTAGGATTTGTTATGAATTCAGAATCAGAAATTGAGTATTCAGGGAATGCTAATAGAAGTACTAACCTCTCAACTTAGAATTTCCCAATAAATAGTGCCTGCCTATTCTAATATTTCTTGATATTTCCACAGAGCAGCGGTATACTCTAGCTATAAAAATCCAGTAGCAGGCTGAATTTCTATTCAGTGAACGCCTTCTTTCAGGGAGGTCTGGGATAATAAGTTGGTCTGTTGAGTGAAGAAATTTTATGAGTACAATAAACCAGGCTATTTGGTCGCATTGCTTAGATTATTTGAATGATGATGATCGCATTGACGACGAAGCATTCGTAACATGGATACAACCATTAGGAGCAAAGTTAACAGATAATTGCTTGTTATTGCTTGCTCCCAATTCTGTCGTGTTTGAGAAAATAAAAAACAATTTTTTTGAACATTTGCTTGAAGCTGTGCAACATGTGGTAGGGGAGAACAATCCCCCTCCTGAGGTTCGACTACAAGTCGAAACTTCCTCCCCAATGGTGCAGCAAGATAGTTTGCAACATGAAGAGTCTAAGCGAGAGTTGCCATGGACAGCATCATTAAGAAAATATCACACGCGTTTAAATGCACAATTAACTTTTGAAAATTTTGTTGCTGGCCAGTCTAGTCAGTTAGCTTATGCTGCAGCAGAGCAGGTCGCTGAAAATCCAGATCGTGTTTATAATCCACTGGTAATTTATGGTGATGTTGGGCTTGGCAAAACACATTTAATGCAGGCAGCTGGCAATATGATTTTGAAGCGTAACCCAGATGCCTTTATTTTATACCTACATTCAGAGCGTTTCGTTGCCAATATGGTAAAAGCTTTGCAGAACAATAAAATGGAAGAATTTAAAAATTTTTATCGTAGTGCAGATGTTATTTTAGTCGATGATATTCAATTTTTTTCGGGTAAAGAGCGTTCACAAGAAGAATTTTTTCATACATTCAATGCGTTGCTCGACAGCCAGCGACAGGTTATTTTGACAGCAGATCGTTACCCAAAAGAATTAATTGGGCTGGAGGAGCGTTTAAAGTCGCGCTTTGCCTGGGGGTTAACGGTGGGTGTCGAACCACCTGAACTTGAGACACGTGTCGCAATTTTGATGAATAAGGCCAAACAATCAAACTTTGTATTGTCAGAAGAAGTTGCCTTTTTTATTGCACAGCGGATTCATTCCAATGTACGAGAGCTTGAAGGTGCCTTGAAACGCGTGTTGGCCAATGCACACTTTACAGGTCAAGCGATTACCCTGGGGTTTGCCAAAGAGGCTCTTAAGGATTTATTGGCATTACAAGCTAAATTAGTGAATGTTGAAAATATTCAGCAAGCTGTAGCTAGGTATTATAAAATAAGCCTCGTTGATTTATTGTCCAAGAAGCGTACACGTTCATTTGCTTTGCCACGTCAAATTGCAATGACGCTGGCCAAAGAATTAACTAACAAAAGTTTGCCTGAAATTGGTTATTTATTTGGCAAACGAGACCACTCAACGGTATTGCATGCTTGTCGTAAAATTAAAAAACGGTTAAGTGAAGACTTCTCCCTAAAGGAAGATTACACTTATTTGTTGAAAATTTTATCGACGTAATACAGTATCATTAAGCCTAAAAAAGGAGTCATTGATTTGTTAATAATTACAAAAACAGCACTATATGAGGCATTACGCCTCGTTATTGGGGTTGTTGATCAGCGTCCATTATTGCCTATTTTATCACATGTTTTGTTGGAGGCAGAGGGAGACCAGTTATCAATTACAGCCACAAACTCGGAAGTTGAGCTGGTTTCTTATGCGCAACTTGCCGAGCAAGTTAATGGAAAAATTCAAATGACCATATCTGGGCGTAAATTGGCTGATATTTGCCGTGCTCTTTCAGATGATACGGTCGTAAGTGTACGACAGAGTGATCAAGAGTGGGTTTCTGTGAGGGCTGGTGATAGCCACTTTACCTTGGCAGCACTACCAGCCGATACATTTCCTACAGTTATTTTTGATGCACAGGCCCATAGCTTACAACTTGCCCAGCAGAATTTATTAGATCTGCTGGCACAAACGCATTTTTCAATTGCTGAGAGAGATATACGTTATTTTTTGAATGGTATTTTTATGGAAGTGAATGGTCAATTTGTTCGTTGTACCGCAATGGATGGTCATCGCTTAGCAATACACACGGTTCTACTTCCAGATGATCGTCAGCCATCTTCAGATTGTAAGGCTATATTGCCACGTAAAGGAAGTGCTGAACTGATTCGATTATTAAATGCGGATGACACGATCTTAAATCTCTCCATAACAGCTCATCACATGCGTGTGCAGGCACCACATTTCTCCCTTACTTGCAACCTTATTTTGGGAGAGCATCCTGGTTATCAAAGTTTGATCTTTACAGACTTCGAGAACAGCTTAACCCTGGAAGTTGAGGCATTTAAACAGAGTTTGATACGTGTTGCTATTTTAGCAAATGAAAAATTTCATGGTTTGCGACTTGAGTTGGCTAATGACACAATGCGTATTGTTGCAAATAATTCTGAGCAAGAAAAAGCTGAGGTGGTTATGCCTGTTAATTACCAGGGCAAGTCGGTTGATCTTGGGTTTAATGTTAATTATCTGTTGGATGTTTTGAATGTAATGCGCGCTGATCGTGTCAATTTGCAATTTAATGATGAAGAGAGTAACGTCTTGCTAAAAGAGGAGGGGAGTGCGCAAGATTGTTACTTTGCGATCATGCCACTTATTCTATAATGTCATGTGGATTCAGCAGCTTTGTATTACTGGTCTGCGTAACTTGGTTTCTGTTGATATGTGTTGTGCGCGTCGTATCAATGTACTATGTGGTGTTAATGGAAGTGGTAAGACAAGCATATTGGAGTCCATCTATTATTTTGCGTATGCGCGTTCTTTTCGCACGCGTATCCATCACCATGTTATTAACTACGAAGCAAATTCTTTTCTCCTGTTTGCACAATTTCAAGAAGGAGACTGCCAAACATCTGTTGGTATAGAGCGTCATCGCAGGGATGCTATGCGCATTCATATTGCATCCGAAGAAGCTAAAGTTGTTCAATTGGCAAAATTATTGCCATTGCATGTCATTAATAGTGAAAGCTACTTATTATTAACGGCTGGCTCAGTTCTTCGTCGACAATTCATTGATTGGGCATTGTTCCACGTGGAACCAAGCTTTCTTTCTAACTGGAGATATGCACAACGCGTCATTCGGCAGCGCAATCGATTATTGAAGCTACATCCCTTGGACTGCAGGCAATTAGCAAGTTGGGATTCAACACTCATCGAACTTGCTAACAAGTTATCCACAAGTCGTCGACAGTGCATTGAGAAATTAATGGCTATTTTTGTGCAAATTTGGCAAGATTGGGATGTTGATAAGCTGCCAAAAATAGAATGGCATTTTTATTCAGGGTGGCCAAGCAAACAAACACTTGGGGCTAGCTTGGAACGATCATTAGAACAAGATCGTAAATTAGGCTACACTCAATATGGACCCCATCGTGCTGATCTTGTTTTGAGTATCAATGGTATGCCAGTACAGAACATTCTATCCCGTGGCCAACAAAAATTATTGCTCTATGCCTTAAAATTAGCTCAAGGCCAGCTACTTCAGCATTATAAGCAGCAGCCTTGCATCTATTTGCTTGATGATCTACCTTCTGAATTAGATCGCGAGCACCGTAATTTATTAATGCATGCCTTAGATGGACTGTCAGCACAGGTCTTTATTACAGCAACAAGTACAAAGCAGTTATCCTACTTCTTGGAATGTGAATATGCTCGCCTGTTTAAGATCGATCACGGAGTTCTGACACTTCAAGGTGCTTAAGTGCCTACCTTGCCTATCAGGCAGAGGCAACTTTGTGAGCCAGCTAATCGCTCTAGCACTATTTTATTAAACGCCTTTCCCTTTTTCATTCTTGACATCCTCCCCTCCCTAAAGAAAGGGGGATTCCTATTACTAAGCTGGTTGTTGGTCGCCCATTACCAGAGATTCCTGCCTCATCGAATCAGCTAATGCCATCTCCCCACAGGCTAACACGACATGCCCTGCCACTGAAATAGACTGTAACAGCTTAGCTGTGGAATAGTAAACAAAACACCAAAGATCACAAAAGGTGCTCGACTAGCAGGAAGCCTTACATCCTCCACCTGAACTAGGAGGTCTTACGGCGAGCTTGATAAAACACAGATTGTTTTGCCCAGGCATATCCCTGCTTCTCAGCTTTTCTATACCAGCTCTCCGCTTTAGTGCTGTCTTGTTCCACACCTTTACCTTTGTCATACGCTACACCCAGGTTGTATTGTGCTGGGGCAAGCCCCTGTTCTGCAACTTTTCTCCACAAGATTACCGCCTCTGTGTAGTCTTGTTTCACACCTTGCCCTTTGGCATACATCATGCCCAGGCTGTTTTGTGCTTGAGCATGCCCCTGCTCGGTGGCTTTTCTGTACCAACTCACCGCCTCTTTGTCGTCTTGTTCCATGCCATACCCATTTTCATACGCTACACCCAGGTAAAATTGTGCTTGAGCATACCCTTGCTCGGCAGCTTTTCTGTACCAACTCACCGCCTCTTTGTCATCTTGTTCTATACCATACCCATTTTCATACATCCAACCCAGGTTGATTTGTGCTCGGGCATCCCCCTGCTCGGCAGCTTTCCTATACAAACTTACCGCTTCTTTGTAGTCTTGTTCCACGCCATGCCCATTTCCATACATCCAACCCAGGTTGTTTTGTGCTTGGGCATGCCCCTGCTCGACAGCTTTTCTGTACCAACTTACCGCCTCTTTGTCGTCTTGTTCCACACCATACCCATTTTTATACATCCAACCCAGGTTGTTTTGTGCTTGAGCACGCCCCTGCTCAGCAGCTTTTCTGTACCAACTCACCGCCTCTTTGTCATCTTGTTCTATACCATACCCATTTTCATACATCCAACCCAGGTTGATTTGTGCTCGGGCATACCCCTGCTCAGCGGCCTTTCTGTAAAAGATCACTGCTAAAGTGTAGTCTTGTTCCACACCATACCCATTTTCATACATCCAACCCAGGTTGTTTCGTGCTATGGCATGCCCCTGCTCAGCGGCTTTTCTGTACCAACTCACTGCTAAAGTGTGATCCTGTTCCACTCTTTGTCCTTGGTCATACAACTGCCCCAGATAGAACTGTGCTTTGGCATACCCCTGCTCGGCAGCTTTCCTATACAAACTTACCGCTTCTTTGTCATCTCGTTCCACACCTTCCCCATGTTTATACGCTACACCCAGGTAAAATTGTGCTCGGGCATACCCCTGCTCAGCGGCTTTTCTATACCAACTCACCGCCTCTTTGTCATCTTGTTCTACGCCTTCCCCATTTTTATACGCTACACCCAGGTAAAATTGTGCTTGAGCATCCCCCTGCTCGGCAGCTTCTTTCGTAGTTTTCATAATAAATTCCTCATTTTCACAAATTGAAGTGACAGAGCCACTTTTGCTTGGCATCGCCAACTTAAGTTCTCAAGCTAGAAATGAGAACAAAGGGAATATTAAATGAAAAGAGCCTGCAAAGCCACTTGATTCCAAATTTTAGATTCTATAGCTTTATCATTTTGCAGCTTGACACAATACCCTCAATAATCCTCAAGAGTAAAGAGATCGACAATATGCTTGGTGGGTGAGTATTTGCGGAATGTACGTTAGTATGTCAAAATAACGTGGTTATGAGTACTGTACTACATCAAATATTGCCTGCTAAAAATGGAGCTATCGCTTGTATCACGCTTAATCGCACAGAGGTGCTCAATGCGCTTAGTTTAGGCATGATAAAAGAAATAAGACGTCTTTTGACCCTATGGCAGTCGGATTCTAATATTAAAATGGTAATCATTCGTGGAAATGGTAAGCATTTTTGTGCTGGTGGCGATGTTCGGCAAATTCATACTCTTCGTCAACAAAATTTTGCAGAAGCAATGGAGATGATGTATCAAGAATATCAGCTTTGTTATCAAATTCATTGTTACCCTAAACCATATCTTTCATTGATTCATGGTGTCACAATGGGCGGAGGGGTCGGCCTTAGCTTGCACGGCACACACGTTGTTGCTGCTGACGATTTAAAGTTGGCAATGCCAGAGGCAAGGATTGGGTTTTTCCCAGATAGTGGTGTCAGTTATTATTTATCACGTTGTCCAGGCAAAATTGGTCTCTATCTTGCATTGACAGGTTCTGCACTAACACAAGCAGATGCTGTGTACTTAAAGTGGGTAGATGCTTGTTTGCCAAAGCAACAATTTAACCATTTGATTCATACCTTACAGAACAAAGTGCTAACTGGCCATTCATCCCAAATCACAGAAATACTTAAATGCCTGACATACACCACACAAACTGCAAGGCCAGTTCTACCAAAGCATATCCCATTGATTGACCGCTACTTTTCTCTGCCTAATATCTATAACATACGTCAAGCACTAATGCTTAGTCCTGGTCGTTGGGCTCAAGAAACACTTGCTCTACTTGAAAAATGCAGTCCAACGAGTTTAGGCATTGCGTTTAGACAGTGGCAGTTAAGTAAGTCGTGTAGTATCCAGGCTTGTATTCAACGTGATTGCTCAATTGCTTACTACCTTTTAAGTTACCCAGATTTTTATGAAGGTGTTCGTGCAGTGCTGATTGATAAAGACTTCAAGCCTAAATGGCAGGCGGCTTCATTGACAGATAGAGTTGAGCAAATCGTACAAGGTCGCTTTAATAGTATTAAAGATTCTTTAGAAGGTAAAATTTAATGACATACTCAGTTGATCTGTTTCAACAAGCGCAGCTTGTTATGCCTGGAGGGGTTAATTCCCCCGTACGCTCTTTTAACGCAGTCGGTGGTACGCCTATTTTTTTTGAACGTGGTGAAGGTGCTTATTTGTTCGATCACCAAGGCAAATGTTATATTGATTATTTGGGAAGCTGGGGGCCAATTATTTTAGGACATGCACATCCGAGTGTAACACACGCCCTACAGCAAGCTATTGGTAAAGGTCTTAGTTTTGGTACTTGCCATGAGAAAGAACAGAAACTAGCAAGGCGTTTGTGCACCTTATTGCCATCGATGCAAAAGGTACGATTAGTTAATTCGGGCACAGAGGCAGTTATGAGTGCTCTACGTCTTGCACGTGGGTTTACGGGACGTGATAAAATCGTAAAGTTTAATGGTGGTTATCACGGACATGCTGATAGCTTATTGGTTCAAGCAGGCTCGGGGGGGCTGACATTCGGCAGACCCAGTTCATTGGGGGTGCCTGCTTCATTTACGGAGCATACATTAGTTGCTGACTACAATGATTTATCATCACTTGAGGCTTGCTGCGAATCTTACGGTAAAGACATTGCAGCTATTATTGTTGAACCCGTGGCTGGTAATATGGGCTGTATACCTCCCCAGTCTGGTTTCTTGGTCGGCTTGCGCCACTTGTGTGATCAACTAAATTGCTTATTAATTTTTGATGAGGTTATCACTGGGTTTCGAGTTGGATTACACGGTGCACAGGGGTTATATAATGTAAAGCCTGATCTGACGATCTTGGGTAAGGTGATAGGTGGGGGAATGCCATTAGCTGCTTTTGGTGGTCGATCAGATGTGATGGATCTTCTTGCTCCACTCGGGGATGTCTATCAGGCGGGTACCTTATCAGGCAATCCTATTGCTGTAACAGCAGGGCTAAGTACCTTAAATGTGCTTAGTGAACCGAGTTTTTATGAAACCTTACAGCAGGCTACTCAACAATTGGCAGATGGTATCAGTTTGTTGACAAAGCACTTCAAGATACCTACACACGTTAATTGGGTCACGGGTATGTTAACGGTCTTTTTTACTACACAAGGTGCTGTACATAATCAGCAAGAGGCTGTACAGTGCGATGCAGATACCTTTAAAAGGTTTTTTCATGCCTTGTTAGCACAACAGATTTATTGGCCACCATCTGCCTTCGAAACAGCAATGGTCAGTATGGCACATAGCCAACAGATTATTGAAACAAGCTTGCAAGGCTTTGAGCGGGTTTTTTCAAATTGGGAGAGAACAGTATGATACGTTTACTTTACAGCCTATTGACTTACCTGCTCTTGCCAGTGGTGTTACTGCGGTTCGCCTATCGATCGCGACGCTATCAGCTTTGTTGGAAACATGGCTTGCAACGTTTGGGTTATATCCAACGGGTAAAACAGAACCCCTGCTTATGGGTGCACGCTGTTTCAGTTGGAGAGACGATTGCAGCTCAGGCATTGATCAACTCCCTATGCCAATATTATCCCGATCACACAATATTCATCACACATATGACATCAAGCGGTTTTGAACACTCAAAGCATTTATTCTCCAAGCTTGATCAAGTGAGCATAGCCTACGTGCCATACGATACCCCTGGCGCAATGAAGCGCTTTTTAAGACGTATACACCCACGTATTGCCATTATGATGGAAACAGAATGGTGGCCTAATTGCTTCCATTATTGCTCAAAATTTCATATCCCCCTGCTCATTGCAAATGGACGCTTGTCAGCACGTTCACAACGACGCTATAGCCATATCAGTTGGATAACACGCCATCTCATGCAGCAAGTAACCTGTTATGCAGCACAAAGTGAGGCAGATGCACAACGTGTATTGGCATTAGGCCTGCCACCTGATCGCATGAATATTGTCGGAAACCTCAAGATTGATGTCAATATTGATGAGCAATGGAAAATTGATGGAGATAAATTACGGCAACAACTAGGTAAACATCGACCCGTGTGGGTTGCAGCAAGCACGCATGCAGGGGAAGAAACCATATTGCTTGCAGCACATCATCGTGTGTGTCGTGTTCTTCCCAATGCTGTGCTTATCCTTGTGCCAAGGCATCCCAATCGTTTCAATGTTGTTGCAGAGCTTGCCCAGCACAGCGGATTAAATATCGTACGTCGTACTGACCAAAAAACAACATTACATGACAATCAGTCACTTTTTTTAGGGAATACCCTTGGGGAGATGATGATTTTTTATGCTGCTGCTGATGTTGCATTTGTTGGTGGAAGCCTTGTGCCAATTGGTGGGCATAATCTATTAGAGCCAGCACGTCTAAAATTACCTATTTTAAGTGGTTCACATCTTCATAATTTCATGGCTATTAGCCAGCTTTTACTTGATGCACAAGCTCTTACAATTGTTGATGAGGAGTCACTTGCTGAACAGGTGATACAATGGCTGAAATACCCTGAAGAACGCAAGCAAGTTGGAGCACGCGCCGAGAGAGCATTGCACGCACATCATGGTGCTTTAGAGCGGCATTTAGCATTAATTAAAAGTCTTGTAACCAACCTTCAAGAATAAGTTTTGCAGCAAGGCTATCAATATCAGTTTGTCGTAAGGCTCGATAGCCACCTTGTTGAAAGGTTTGTCTTCGTGCCTCAACCGTTGTCAGTCGTTCATCAGCATGATGAACTGGCAATGTATAGCGTTGTGTAAGTTGCTCGGAAAATACTTTTGCAGGTTTCGTTATGTATAGTGGTTGACCATCCATTTTAGTAGGTATTCCAACAACTAAGGCATGTGGCTGCCAGGTTTCAATTAATCGGTCTACTTGCTGCCAGTCAGGCTCACCCTGTTTTGCAGGTACTGAACGAAGTGCTCGTGCTGACAAAGTGAGGGTCTGCCCAACGGCAACACCAATATGCTTCAAACCAAAATCGAATGATAAAATAGTTTGATGTTTTATAGGGTTAAGCATGGCCAGAATAGACAGGCAAGCAGTTGAAGTCAACACCAATGGATAGTGCCGCTGCTCGCCACATCATTGAATGAGGTGTGTCAAAAATTACATCTCGACAAAGTGGTGCAATAAGCCAATAATTGTCAGACATTAACTCAGAGAGCAATCGATCTGTTTCCAAAAGTATACGGCCTAAAGAGATCAGCAAACCACTAGGTTCATTACCAGTGGCAATTGCTTCTAACATCTGATCCACACTAATATCAACACCTTTGAAAGAAGGGTTCTTATCTGATTCTATCGATAAATGTAAGATAAGCCCTGTTTCTCTTTCGACAGGGCCACCACTTAATACGAAACGCTCATTAAGAGTCTGATTATCAAAAGTAATATTTTTCATTTTTAATAAGTCAGAGAAAGTACTCTGCGACGGCTTGTTAAGGATAATTCCATTTACAAGTTGTTCATCAACACTACGCACATAAATGACGACCTGCTGAAGGGATTTGTCCTGCACTTGTGGTGTTGCAATTAGCAACCGATTCTGTAGTGCCATTTTTTCTCTGACATTCATTCCAGCATTGTAATCTATTTCAATTTGATACACAAGCTTGCAACACAACCCCCTTATTTGAGCAGCTAATTCTTAGTTATGGCTTGTTTTTTCTTAAGAATTAGTGCATAATCAAATTGTTAGTTGTGTATGCAAAAATGGATAGGATTCATGTTACAAGATTTGGACAGACCACAGACCACAGTCCGTAGAACTTTTATACAAATGGCTAAGATTGTACTTAATTTATTTTTTCGTACTTTCTTGTTTAGTGTTTTTAGGAAAGAAAATATACAGAATATTTATTCTAACTTAGAAGAATCAGCTACACTTTATCGTGCAGTTTCCAGGTTAAAAGAAAAAAGCCAATTAAGTGACAAAAACTTAAGTAGTCTCATTGCTTATCCGGAGAGTGTAAGCTTTGTTCTTAACGATTCAAACTATCACGTATTGTCAACAGCAGAGTTAGAGGACATCCTTGATGGTTCGGAAAAAACAGACCTTCCTGTTGCTAAATTAACAGCAGGGTCAAAGAGTATGACGTCACTGGCATCTAAGCAACCTTTGGTCTACCGTTCAACTTACAGTCGCAGTAACGCCCCTTGGATTGATAAGATATCTGATAATGTCATAGAAGGCGTTGTTGTTTCGTTTCTGGATATGTCAGAATTAATAAAATGTTTGCGTCTTAATAAAAGATTCAATCGCTTCGGAAATAAGCAAGAAAGTAGCAGATATTTGCTCTTTAGAGCTAATTCATATTCTAAATTAGTAAGGAATAATCTTATGGAAGAGAGCAAAGAAGAAATCAATTCCACCATGTGGGTTCTATTTAAAGAAGTGCTAAACCACACAAGAGAAACGTATTCGCTGGCTCAGGTAAAACCCTCTAATCTATTCGAAAGATTTTTTGTTACAACGATTATGAAATTATCTACACAGTCATTAGAAAATAATTTTATGTATTTGTCTAAGCGGGCATACTCTAAGTACGATGACTACAATGTATTAAAAATAACCTACAAGTGTGACTATGAGAAAGAAGAAGAAGAATGTGTAAAGGATGCAGAGATATTTATCAAACAAGTTAACGACTTTTTCCCTAAAGCAAATTGTAGAGCAGAATTACCGAGGAGAAATCTAATTACTATATATATGAATTTCAAGTCGTTCATAAAGGATATTTTACCAGTAATGGGGGTCTTTAATGAACTACCATCGTTGCAGCAACATACAAATGTTAAGGTTGATAAGAAAACATACAAATGTTAAGATTGATAAGGCAACATGCAAATGTTAAGATTGATAAGATCATTATGCGCTGTTAGCGGAGTAATGATATGATTTCAAATCAACAATTTTGTTATTGGTTGCAGGGATATTTTGAAATTGCTGGAGAAAATTCTAGTCTAGATAAAGGCAAAATAGGTAAAATTAACTGTATGCTAGATAACATAACAATTGAGCCGTTGGGTATATATACATCATGGCTCAAAAATGCCTTGCGTGTGCTCAAAGAAAATGATTTTCACCAACCATTAGTTGAGGCATTTACTAATAGTATAAAACATGAGCTAACCCTTATATTTATGCATATAATTGATGATAGCTATGACACGAAACTTCCTAAAGCATACTTACAGCATATCCATGATACAGGAGATAAACCACAGGAGTTTAAGTGACTAATTCTGAGTTTATATTCTGGTTGAATGGCTACCTTAGCTTATCTGAGCAGGAGCTATTAACTAAAAAACAATTGACTATTGTCCAAAATCATCTCAAGCTGGTTTTTGAGGTAGAAGGTTACTTAGTAAAGGAAAATCAATTGCTTGCTAGTAACATAGCAGACTTACTAACGTATTCTTCAAAAAATAACCAGCACAAGATAGTTGACATCCTTCCCTCCCGCTGGAATAGACTGTAACAGCTTGATGTTATTTTATGCTGTATACGTTGGTATGTATCATATCCACTGAGCTACAGGCAAATAGGGTTGTGTTGCAAAGTTTTATTGGTTCAAAGGATGCTTGTATTCTGGATACAATTAGCCAGCGAGTGCATAAAACTGCTCCCAAACAGGAAGCTTACTATTCATTTGCTGTTTTTTAATCATTGCCCACAGCTCTATACCAGCCAATGTAGCTTTAGCAGAGAGAAATGATTTGAACCCCATCATA
>PIWD01000085.1 GCA_003354005.1 Gammaproteobacteria bacterium
CACCAATATTCGGATGGCAAGCAAGCTGGGCTAGGTTTTTTATGTTATTGTCTTTAATAAGTTTAATAATACTTTTTTCTTCTGTTGGATTTAAAGTATTATTCTTAGGCTCATCCTCCAAGGGAAACGGAGCTTGTCCTGCTTGGGAACTGTTTTCCCAGTCCAAGTTTTGGTTCCCAAAGAGATTAGAATTTGCTCTATTGGCTAAATAATTAGTATGAAAGGGCAAATTGTTATTGTACGGCAGGGGCTGAAGGGGGGGATGGGTAGAAGGGGATAAGTTGTTTAGTTCTAAATTATTATTGTTGGTGGTGGGGGGGTGGAATAAAACTTGTATTCTCTGGGAAGTGGTTGTTCAGGTTGCTGTATTTTTGTTCATCCTCGGAGGAGTAATCACTTTTTCCCTCCCAAGGGTGCAAATTGTTATTGTTATTTCGAGCAGCATTTAATAATTCTTCTATAATATCCTCCTCAGTTACTGTAAAGTTTCTTTGAGCAGCATTTAATACTTTCATTTTTATCTGCAAGCTTAATATATATTGCCATAGACCCCCCAAATCAGACCCATCCTTACGGTCATTAACTTGAGATATTGTTTCTATATTATTCTGTTGCAGTAATTCAATTGCGTCTTGTTTTAGTTTTTCTATTTCCTTCTTTAATTCCTCTTGGTGCTGGTAAGTGACGTTTTCAGGTAAGAGGTTATTCCTATCCCTCTGGTTATGCTGTTGATTGTTTTGGGCTATATATTTTTCTATTAATCTCTCTTTATTTGTTAATGTATAATTAAATAGCTGATCAATAAAAACAAAATATGGCATCTCTTGATCTGTTTTTTTAACAACTGAATATATTTTTTTGAGTTCATCTTTTAAAATTGTTGTATTCAGCATCGGTAAATGCTTTAATCCCTGCTCGGGCTCTATTTTATTATAAATTATAAGCTTGACTATAAGATTAAAAGTATTCCGGATTTCTATTGGAAGTATTATGTTATCATTAAAGGAGATAAAGTTTTGTGCATGTCTTAATAATTCACTTGAAATAGCCCCCCAACTGTGGGGTTCTATGGTTTCTTGAAGCTTATTTAAATCCTTTGCTTTTATCATCAAGGTTTCTATAAATTGTATTATACAAAAAGCGTTATCACTCACTGCTCTAATTCCATAATTATTTGCATGATGAAGTTTATTAATCTTCTCCATTGTTGTTATATTCTCTTTTCTTATCAATGCAATTGTCCTTTGTTTTAGGTCATCTATTTCGGAGGAGATTTTACTAATTTGTCGTCTTGTATTCTCACTTTGTCGTCTTGCAGGCTTAATGTATCCTAGTTTTTTAAACTTAGAGGGTTTGGCCATAAAGAAAGGAATTGTTATTGCTGCTACTGCTATTGCTACTATTATTATATCTTTTT
>PIWD01000055.1 GCA_003354005.1 Gammaproteobacteria bacterium
ATGTACGTTACAACGCTTAGCAATTTCAACGCTATTTTTTAGTGCCGTAGGTAGGTCATGAAATAAAGCAGCCATTTCTTCGGGGGTTTTTAGGTATTGTTGATCTGTGTAAAGTCGCGCGCGCTTTTTATCGTCAATCCTACACCCTTGACCAATACAAACACGTGCTTCATGTGCGGTCATATCATCAGCTTTAATAAAACGGACATTGTTCGTGGCAACCACCGCAATCTTATGCTTCTGAGCCAATTCTAAGGCTTTACGTATGTAGGTTTTCTCCCCTGGTTTATTAAGACGGTGCAACACAAGATAGAAGGCTTTCGGAAAGTAATGTGAAAAATAATTGAGTTCAGCTTGTAAACCGATTTGCTGATTGGATCGTAGGATTTGTGCTAGCGCACTCTCAGTGTCAAGTAATACCAATAACCCTTTGCACATTTGCGCCAGCCATTGCCGTTTAATCACTGGACATCCATCTGGACGCTGACCTTGTTGATATGCCTTGGACAATAGCTTTGATAGATGCTGATACCCAAGCTGATCCTGACACAGCAATAAGGCTCGGTGGGCTTGTTCATCAGTATCACGATCAGTCAACCAAATATCCGCCCCAAGCAGTGGTTTAATGCCAGCTTCCATCATTGCACAGTAAAATTTCACCCAGCTGTATAAGTTACTGTCTTCTGTTACCGCTAAAGCTGGCATCCGATGCGTTCTGCACACTTCAACCAGTTGTGCAATACTCGACAAGCCATCACATAACGAGTATTCGCTGTGAAGCTGTAAATGGATGAAAGATGGATCAGTTGTCATATAAATATCGCCTAACGGGTGAAAAACTACGCCGGTGTATTGGCGTTACCCCTAATGTGGCTAGTTGTTGACGATGCAAGGCTGTTGGATAGCCCTTATGTTGTGCAAAACCATAACCAGGATAACGATGATCCAAGGTCTCCATTAGCCAATCCCGCACAACTTTAGCAATAATCGATGCAGCACTAATTTCTGCCACTGTTGCATCACCACTCACAATTGCCTGTACATTTTTATGATCACAATCTGGGCAATGTAGACCATCAACCAATATCCGTTGGGGCGCAGGATTCAATAAGATAATTGCACGTTGCATAGCATGCAAGCTAGCTTGTAAAATATTGATCTGGTCAATTTCATCAACCGAGCCTACACCCACTGCCCAAGCAAGTGATTTTTTCATAATAGCAACATATACCTGTTCGCGCTTCCGTGGTGAAAGTACTTTTGAATCCATCAGCCCTTGTTCAATAAGCTTATGACCCTCTGATAAAATAACCGCAGCAGCAACAACTGGGCCAGCAATCGACCCACGGCCTGCCTCATCAACGCCGGCTTGTAAAATGATGGTCGAACGATTTGCGCATTGCTCCATATCGTGTCAGTATAACAATACGATGACTGATAACCAACCCAAACAATCAAATAAAACTTGTCTACTCAGAGTGGCAGTGGTTGGCTTCGGCTACTTGGGGCGTTTCCACGCTGAAAAGTACAAGCAATTGCCGAATGTTAAGCTCACTGCAATCTGTGATACCGATCATGCGTGTTTAATGGAGGCGCAACAACGCTTTCATGTGCTGGCTCTCTCCGATTATCGCGAATTATTCGGCCAGGTTGATGCAGTTAATATCGTTGTGCCAACCTCACAGCATTACGAAATTGCTAAAGATTTCTTGATACACGGTATTCATGTATTACTTGAAAAACCAATGACAACGACCGTTGCACAAGCAGATTCGCTAATTAATATTGCTCAACATAATAAGGTTCATTTACAAATTGGCCACCTGGAACGCTTTAATCCCACCATGCAGTTACTCACCCGTCAACAGACGCAAGCACCCTATCATATCACCTGTCAACGCCTATCACCTTTTAACACGCGTGGCACAGACGTTAATGTAATTCTCGATTTGATGATTCATGACCTGGATTTAATTTTACAGTTTATTCACGATCCGATTACACGTATCCAGGTTAACGGTAGCTCACTGATCACAGATCATATAGATATGGCTAACGTATGGCTGACGTTTGAGCATGGCCATACAGCCCATCTTTATGCTAATCGTGTAAGCGAGCAGACGAAACGCCAGTTGCGCTTTTATTATGATCAACACTATATGATTGCCGATCTACGCAATAAAACATTACAAAAATACCACACCAACACTAGCTATAATACAAGTCCACAGCTTGTGAATACACAGCTACCAGTTGCACCAGAAGATGCCCTTTATCAACAATTAGCTGCTTTCATACAGGCGATTACACAGAAAAAACCCGTTGCGGTCAGTGGCCAGGAGGGTCGTCAAGCTCTGGCTATTTCACTGCAAATAACAGACCTAATTCAACAAAAAATAGCAGCCTACAAAATTAATCCTATTTAAAAAATCCTTCGGACATCTATGAAACAATTTGACACAAGTCCAGCAAAGCGCATTCTCATCGTTGCGGGTGAACCTTCGGGTGATCAACACGCCGCAGCTCTTATTAAATCCTGTCACAAACAATTATCGGAATCAATAGAATTTTTCGCTATGGGTGGCAAGGCAATGGAACAGGCAGGCGCACAGTTGCTTGTTCCGATTGATCGTCTTGCAGTTGTTGGCCTAACAGAAGTAATCAAACAATTGCCAGCTATCCGCACTGCTATGAAAATACTGAAGCGATGGCTGGCTGACAATCAACCAGATTTAGTAATTTTAGTTGATTATCCAGGTTTTAATCTACGATTAGCCGACTATGCAAAGTTACTTAAGCTTAAGGTGCTCTACTACATCAGCCCTCAAATTTGGGCATGGCGCCCCCAACGCATCAAACGCATGCAGTATTCACTTGATCACATGGCTGTGCTGTTCCCATTTGAATTGCCCTATTACCAAAAGGCTAATATTCCTGTTAGCTTAGTTCCCCACCCCTTGCTGAAAGCGGTTCATCCAAGCCTTAATCCAGAACAATTAAAACAAAATTGGCATCTCAAGGATATATTCCCTATCATCACACTGATGCCAGGCAGTCGCCCCCAGGAATTAAAGGCTATGCTCACCGTGTTTTACCAAACAGCTTGCTTGCTGAAAAAATATTATCCAAAGCTAAGGTGTCTACTGCCGCTGGCCAGTGGTTCAAACTGTGATCAATTAAAAGCCATATGCCCACCTATCATACATTGCTCATGGATTACTATCTTAGAACAACAAGCTTATGACGCACTGTCTATTAGTGATGTAAGCTTAATTGCTTCTGGAACTGCAACACTGGAAGCTGCCTTACTCAAAATACCCATGGTTGTCGCGTACAGAACACATTGGCTAAGCTATTGGTTAGCTAAACGTCTGCTTAAACTTAATGCAATTAGTTTAGTCAATATCATCGCTTCACGACCATTAGTCCCCGAATATTTGCAAAAACAGCTTACAGCCTTCAATCTAGCCTGCGCGATTGAGAAACTGCTGCAACCTCAAGCTAATCAAGACATGCGTACAGCATTGCATGCCATTGAACAAACCTTTACAGGTCATCCAATACATCATTTACCGAGCATTATTGAAGAATTACTATAATCTGCTGCCAATTATATCAAAATTATCTTGCAGTTATGCATTTTTGACGGTATACTAACAGTCAGGAGGTGTTTTTTGTGTTCTCATTGCTTAAGAAAGGTTCTAGTAGCAGAGGTAAGTCGAATAATAAGGTAGAGTCCAAAAATGGGACATTACAACCATTTAACGCCGCAGCTCTACTTCAAGGTCTCATGCCTTTTATACAGGATTTGATGAAGCTTGTTCAAGCTAATGATCCAGAAGGACGGAGTATTTTAAAAGAGATTGCAGATTATAATCAAACTGCTGTCCTCAGTAACGATGCGACCTCATATATAATAGCTCAGATTCCCCTATTACTTCTTATTAAGAATAATGATAAGAAAATAAAAAAACTACTGAAGAAACATATCAAGTCATTCCTTAATTTATTGAGTCCATTAGTTCAGCATCTTGTTAATGATAGCATTTGGGCGATCAATAGAGAAATAACAGAGAAAAATAACAAAATGAAGTTGTTAACAACTTCATTTAGTACAGATATGAATACATTTAAATCAGCTAAAGCTACATTAAAGAATCAGACATATGAGAATGTGGAATATAGTGTTGAAGATTTTAACGGGTATTCGAAAGAAAAAATATATGCTATAGTTGGAGAAGTTAATGAAAAGATAGATATGCTTATTTTTAATAAGGAACAGGACGAACTCAACTGTAAAGATATCCAGCAAAGTCTTCATGTATATCTTCTGCAAACAAAAATGCTCTATGCGAAACAAAAGCTCTACGACCATATTACCAAGCTAATCCCACTCAGAAAAGATATATCTAACCTAAAAAGACTTAAATCTATTCTGATAGAAGTCAACAATATAAATAATGTATTATTTCCCTTTTTTAAACTGACAGCAAGCATCAATAAGATTATGGGATTAGAATCGATTGATCCAAGATTTATTGATCATCTCCTTGAACATGGAGAAAATGGAGAGAATTATAATACCTTAAATGAGTTGATAGACTCTTTTGAAAAAAGTATTTATGAGAAAAATTACCCTATCAGTTACCCATCAGCATTTAAAAACATTAAATATCCAGATCAAGCAGATGATAGTAAGCAAAAATTGATGACCAGTAGGATAGAAAATATATTTTCTACTTTCTTTAAACTTCTAAAACCTGATATTGCTCTTCCCAGCGCCATTTGTAAATTTATTCGGATTACACTTTCTGGTGACACTACTTTAAAATATCTGAACATTAAAGGTTTGAATTTTATTCCAATTACAGAAGTAATTTTTCACTCCCATGAAATAATACATTCTCGAGTGAATAACTCAACCAATAGTAGTAGCACGATTCAAAAGAAATTAACTTACTTGCCTGAGGAAAAGAAATCAAAACATGATAGTCCTGCCCCCAATCTACATATAAACAACAGAAACATCGAGATGCCCACCACTAATGTTCTTACACCCTCGGGCACAAAGGAACAGCTTGACAACACTAAGGATAATGATCCCACCACGACTAGTACTGCTGTAGTAAATACAGAGTCAAAACAACCTGTATCTGCTGCTAAAAATATTCCACAGACAGTAAGATTGAATATACCTACAATAATAATCACACCTACTGATAGTAGTGAGTCTAAAGATCCCACTAGTGCTACTGCAGCTCCAAGTCTATATAAGCTCAGAAGTAAATCAAAATCAGAAAAGGATTTAGAGGATTTAGAGGTTTTAGAGGCTTTAGAGGCTTTCGAACAAGGCAGACCTAACTTTTGGGATGAGGATGATGAATCTTTAGCTGCTTCGGCTGGTGCAGCAGATACAGAGGAAGATAATGATCCCACCACGACTAGTACTGCTGTAGTAAATACAGAGTCAAAACAACTTGTTGTATCTGCTGCAAAAAATAAAGAAGCTAAAAATATTCCACAGAACGTAGTATTGAATATACCTAAAATAATGAGCACTGTACCTATTGGTAACACTACTGTTACTACTGCATCAGATACAGCTCTATATAGCTGCGCTGATGGTCGTCCACAAGAAGAGGAAATCTCTGCCACAAGTACTTCTACTTTTGCTAACTCTTCATTAGATGAGACTAATAGCAGTGATACTAAAAAAGTAAAAATT
>PIWD01000023.1 GCA_003354005.1 Gammaproteobacteria bacterium
TGCTAACTGTTCTAGCGGAGGCTTCTTGCGACCCGTAGATGTCTGATTACAACTACCTTTCGACATAACAGGCTTGCTGCACCTATGGTTATGTGGGAACTGCTTTACACAAACGCTTTGCCCAAGCGCATCAGCAATAGCAAACTCTTTTATATTCT
This sequence comes from Gammaproteobacteria bacterium, assembly GCA_003354005.1. GTDB lineage: Bacteria > Pseudomonadota > Gammaproteobacteria > PIWD01 > PIWD01 > PIWD01. The sequence continues at coordinate 159 of PIWD01000023.1, forward strand.
TAGCTGCAAGAATATCCCTATCATGAGATGTTTTGCATTGGGGACAAGTCCAAAATCTAGCTTCGAGCTTCAAGTTATGGTTGATATAACCACAACTACATTGTTTTGAACTTGGCTTGTAACGGCCACAATAGATAATATTCTTACCTTGCCAGCTTGCTTTATAGCTCACTACATCGACAAATCTTGACCACGCTACATCTGCTATATCTGCTATATTGTGTGATAATTTACGATTCCTAATCATCCCTTTGATGTGCAAATCTTCAAAAGCTATGGTTGTTGCGTGGTTATCGCAATAGCCAATTTGAGCCAATAGCCAATTTGCGGTGATGTGATGATAGTGACCTCTTTGCCTTACAACCTTATCATGTATTTTTGCAACGACCAAGCGTTGCTTGCCTCGATTATTCGATATTTTCTGTTTCCTAGAGAGGTGTCTTTGTGCTCGCTTGAGTTTAGATAAGCTTTGTTGTAAATATCGATGATTTGCTTGTTTATCACCTCGTGATGTGATGATGAAGTCTTTCAAGCCAACATCAACACCTATAGTCTCTTTTTCAACAATGCTTACAGGTTTTGGTAGAAAAGTCGGTAGCTCTAGCTCTACCAATACAGATATATAGTAGTGGCCACTTGGATTTCTTTTTACTGTACAAGTCTTTATCTTGCCATCGAATGGGCGGTGGATAACCGCCTTTATACCTTTTATTTTCGGCAAGTCGACTTGATTGTTAGTCTGATGAATTTTGACATGTTGCGGACACTGAAAACTCTTCCAGTTGGACTTTCTCGTTTTGATTCTTGGTAGCTTTGCCCTACCAGCAAAAAAGTTTTTGTAGGCTGTTTCTAGATTGAATAAGGAACATAACAATGATTGACTATTGACCCCATTGAGCCAGGTATACTTCTCTATTTTTTTGCATCTAACTAGCCTATCTTGTAATTGTCTCCTAGATACATTCTTGCCGTAAATGGCATAGTACCTCCTCTTCAATCTCAGACCCCAATTATAAACATAGCGTGCATGACCAAAATGACGGGCAAGCATTTCAATTTGGGCATTGTTTGGATACAGCCTATAGCGATAAGTTTTAAGCATCGTATTATACCTTGCTAATATGCTAATATTATACATCTAATCATGATGTATAAAAACTATAATCACTGCGTATATAATCTAAAATATCATTTGGTCTTAGTCACAAAATATCGTAGAAAGTGCTTTACCAAGACTATACTTAGACGGTTAGAGCAAATATGTAGAAGAAATTGTGAGCAATGGGGTGTTGAACTAATCGAATTTGGCGGGGAATCTGATCATATCCATTTGCTCATTGATATGCACCCCAATATTATGCCAAGCAAATTTATCAATAATCTAAAAACAGTTACAAGCCGACTGATACGCAAAGAATACACAGAACACATCAAACAATACTATTGGAAACCTGTGCTTTGGATGCGCGCTTATTGCTTGATTACAGCAGGTGGTGCACCTCTTGATATTTTGAAAAAAATATCTCCAAAATCAAAAGGAGGCAGAAGAATAAGTCGTGCTATCCATCTCCACCCAAATACCAAAATTACTCAATGCTATTCTGGGTGGAGAATTCCGCACAAAAGGTTAAATGTTTTAGGTTTTCCTTTTGAGAGCACAAACATAAATTCATAATAATTAGTGTAAGCATTAGACCTCATAAATGGCGTGTTTTTCTTCTGATAAATCATAACATCATGCACATTAAATCCTACTTCTTGGAACATCAATCCTTGCCTAAAGCTGCTCATGCTACGACCACCATTTATTCTATCTCCAACAACCCATACTAGGACGCCACCCATTTTTGTAACTCTAAATAACTCTTTTCCCATACTCGTAGCATCAAATTCATAACCATTGTAATTCCTTAGATTATCGTATGGTGGGCTTGTTACTGTTAAATCAATAAAATCTTTAGGGATATACCTACGCATATACTTCACTGAGTCAGCCGTAATAAATCTATTCAATGACTTCATTTTATTAACTCCGCACAAGCCAATCGTCTTCCACCAAAGGCTTTACGCAAAAACTCACAAATACTGATAGTGAATTTTTGTTTTTCATGGAAACATCTTTCTCAGTAGCTAATCAATAGCGACATTCTATCTAAATAGGTTTTGAGAGGTCAATTATATAATTCCCAAAATTAAACATCTAGCAATAACCGCTCTGGTTCTTCTAGTAACTGTTTGATTGTCACCAAAAATCGTACCGATTCACTACCATCAATGATACGGTGATCATAGGATAGAGCCAAATACATGATTGGCCGAATAATAATCTGCCCATTTTCAGCAATTGGACGCTCAACGATATTATGCATGCCTAAAATCGCGCTCTGTGGCGGGTTGATAATCGGTGTTGATAGCATGGAGCCAAATACACCCCCGTTTGTAATGGTGAAGGTGCCACCAGTCATTTCTTCAATGGTAAGTTTATTGTTGCGCGCCCTATCAGCATAGGTCATAATGACTTTTTCGATATCTGCCATTTTTAAGGTATCCGCATCACGAATCACTGGCACCACTAATCCACGTGGTGAGCCTATCGCGACACTGATATCAATATAGTCATGGTAAATAATGTCCTGCCCCTCAATGGAAGCATTTACTTTTGGGAATCGCTGTAATGCAACGGCAACTGCACGCACAAAAAATGACATGAAACCTAAACGTACACCATGTGTTTTTTCAAATTGGTCACGGTAGCGTGCTCGCAAGTCTTTTACCGCCTGCATATTAATTTCATTAAAGGTCGTTAACATAGCTGCTTCACGCTGAGCACTAACTAACCGTTCTGCAATACGCGCCCGTAAGCGCGACAAGGGTTCACGCCGATCAATTCGCTTGCCAGAACTCACGTGCCCTACATCTGATTTAGTCACTGTTGCTGAATCAGCTTTACCACTATCTGAGCTATCCACTGTTTTATGCTGGCGTTGTTCTATAAATTGGGTGATATCTACTTTGGTAATCCTCCCATCTTTACCCGTGCCAACAATTTGACTAGAGTCAATCATGTGCTCAGCAAGCATGCGACGTACAACAGGACTCAGGTTGGACATTACACTATCAGGTGCACCAACAAAAGCTGCTGGTTTTTTATCAGCTTCAACTTGCAATACCTCTGTTTTTCCTTTGCTGGTCGCTGATTGTTCAGTTAATGTGGCTAATACTTCATCAGCAACCACCGTGTCACCCTGCCCCTTCAAAATTTCTTTGATGACACCACCACTGAGTGCTGGCACCTCCAACATGACTTTATCCGTTTCGAGGTCAACAAGCTGATCACCTTCTTGAATATTGTCACCCACTTTGACATGCCATTCTGCAACGACAGCGTCCGCAACCGACTCTGGAAGACCTGGAACTTTTATTTTAATCGTCATGCACTTTCCTCTGAATTACTGTGACATTCTTCCACCGCCAAGCTCAATACCCCGCCACTGATAGTCAAACTATTACACAAAAAAGGACATGACTCCAAGAGGGAAACTACAAACCACGCGACTTCCGTGAGATTGTAGCAGAAAAATCCTCTGATACAAGCTTCAAATCCTAAAAATTTTTTGTTAAGTTTTTAAGTCTAGTGCCTTAGCAATAAGGGCTTGTTGTTCGTTACGATGCAGTTGAACATACCCTGGTGACGGTGCAGCAGACGCATTACGTCCTGCATAATGAAGGCTCTGACAATCTGACTGTACCAGTTCCATAATCGCATGCACAATACTATACCAAGCACCTTGGTTTTTGGGTTCTTCTTGACACCAAACAATCTCTTTTGCACTGGGATAGGTACGCAATATTGCTTTCAAGTCTTGAGTGGGAAAAGGATAAAGCTGCTCAACCCGCACGCATGCAATCCAATCAATATGATGCGCACGACGTGCCTGTACTAATTCGTAGTAGATTTTCCCACTGCATAATATTATACGCTTGACACGCTTGTGCTTAATAGCTGGATCTTGTTCTTTTATTACTTGATAGAATTTACCGCTGGCTAGCTGATCGATGGATGATATCGCTTCTTTGTGACGCAGGAAACTTTTTGGTGTCATCACAATAAGCGGTCGACGGAAGCTAGATAGAGCTTGGCGACGTATCAAATGGAACATTTGTGCAGGCATGCTCGGCATACATACTTGAATGTTGTTTTGAGCTGATAGCTGTAAATAGCGTTCCAATCGCGCAGATGAATGTTCAGGTCCCATCGCCTCATAACCATGTGGCAGCAGTAAAATTAAACCACATAAACGCTGCCATTTCTGCCAGGCAGAGCTGATGAATTGATCGATGATAACTTGTGCACCATTAGCAAAATCTCCAAACTGTGCCTCCCACAATACAAGTGGCTTGGGATCAAAGCTGGCATAACCATATTCAAATCCCATGGCTGCAAATTCAGATAATAGTGAGTTATAAACCTGGAACGAGGCTTGCCTCTCAGAAATTTGGGTTAGTGGTGTGTAGCAAGCTCCAGTATTTTGATCATGCCACACAGCATGACGATGTGCAAATGTACCACGTTCAACATCTTCACCAACTAAACGAACGGGAATCCCTCTAGCAACCAAGGTTGCATAGGCTAAGGTCTCAGCACACCCCCAATCAACAGGCACATCACCTTTAAGTATCGCTTGACGATTCTCCACCATCTTTTTGATAATGCGGTGTAATTTAAATGTTTTAGGTACGGTTGTGATTTTCTTGCCAAGTGCTATCAAAGCTTGTTTATCATAACCTGTGTCCACCAATGCTTGGTGGTTATCCACATTTTCAATATAGTGCTTCCACCGCAGTTTCCGATAACGTAAAACTGTTTTTTTTGCCAGTGGTATCAAAGATTTGGTACTTTGCATTTTTTCTTGGTAGGACTCTAATAAGGCATCTGCCTCTCCAGCTTGACAGTCCCCAGCATGTTCTAATTTTTTGGCATAGATAGCACGCGGTGTCGGATGCTGACGGATAAACTGGTACATACATGGCTGTGTCAAGGATGGCTCATCTGCTTCATTATGCCCTAGACGACGATAGCCTAGCAGGTCAATAATCACATCCTTGCCAAAGGTTGCACGGTAATCTAAAGCAAGGCTCGCTATCCACCACAAGGCTTCTGGATCATCTACACTAGCACGAAAAACAGGAATATCAATCAACTTGGCAATATCAGTGCTGTAATACGATGAACGCGCATCTTCAGTATCACTGGTAGTAAATCCAACTTGGTTGTTCACAACAATATGTATCGTGCCACCAACTTTGTGTGCACGTGTTTGTGACATGTTGAAGGTTTCCATTACAACACCTTGACCTGACAATGATGCATCTCCATGTAGCACAATTGGTAGTACTTTGCTGTGATCTTGTTGATACAACTGGTCTAAACGTGCCCGAACTGAGCCTAATGCTACAGGAAAAATAGCCTCTAAATGTGATGGATTAAAGGCTAGGGAGATGTGTATTTCACCTGATTCTGTCATGACATCAGCTGAATAACCATTATGGTATTTGACATCCCCTGAGGTCATTCCATAGTTTTTGGTTCCTTCAAATTCAGCAATTAATTCTGATGGTGGACAGCCAACGATATTCAGCATGACATTTAGTCGCCCCCGATGTGCCATGCCAATCAAGGCTTCTTCAGCCCCCATTACTTTACCACGATGAATGAGACGGTGGAGTAAGGGGATAAGGCTATCCGTCCCCTCTAAGGAAAAGCGTTTTTGCCCAACATAACGACGTGCTAAATAGCTCTCCATGCCTTCAGCTGCCGTCAATAGTTGTAAAATTTCCTGTTTTTCAGTGGGACTGATTTGCAAAAATCCCGTTTTAGACTCAAAATGTTCCCTCAACCATTGTATTTCGTCTTGCGAGGCCAAATGCCCATATTCAACACCAATACGATTTGCATAACGTGCTTTTAGGTAGTCTATGACAGTTTGTAATGGCACGTCACCTAAATCGGACACATCATGGCATACTGTTTGCATTAAATCATGTGCTGTTAGGCCATAATAATGTGGCTGTAAGCGGTCAACAGGGGGTCGTGTAGGCATAAGTGGGTTGACTTCTGCAGCTAGGTATCCCCAACGACGATAGGCACCAATTAGCTGCCCTGCCGCCATTTGTTGTTTTATGGTACTTGTCTTAGGAGATACTGCATCAGTCACTGTACCCGCATGGGATTGTTTTTGTGCAATCCGATCAAGTGCCCACTGACAAGCATTACGATGTGAAACATCGACACCATTCTGCGCGATGGTATCAAAATAAGCTTGCCAATACAATGGTACGCTTGCCCGATCGGCTAAATAATTCTCGTACAATGTCTCCAGGTAAACCCCATTCCCAGAAGCTAAATAGGAGTTCTTCTGTTTTTCTGCTAGTGAAATTTCGACCATAACTTCACTCTCTATAGCTCACTAAACTGCATCACGCAGCATTTTTTCACGGATATCGTGAATTGCCTGTGTAGGGTTTAACCCTTTGGGACAAACATCCCGGCACATACCAACACCACGACATCGGAACAACCGATATAGTCCCTGCAAGTCTTCTAACCGTGCCATCGTTTCAGTATCACGACTGTCCATAATAAAACGACAAGCCCACAGTAATGCAGATGGTCCAAGAAATTTATCCATGTTCCACCAAGAGGAAGGACAACTACTAGTACAGCAAGCACATAGGATACATTCATACAAACCATCGAGCACTTTACGTTCCTCATATGACTGTACATTTTCTTTAGCAGGCATCGTATCATTTTGCAAATAAGGCTGAACAGATTCATATTGCTTATAAAATTGACTAAGGTCAACAATTAAATCACGCACCACTGGAAAGGAAAGTAAGGGTCGTAATTTGATGACTTTGCCCTCTAGATCACTTAGGGGTGTAATGCAGGCTAGCCCATTCTTACCGTTAATGTTCATTCCATCTGAACCACAGACACCTTCGCCACAAGAACGGCGAAAGGACAAAGTTGGGTCATGGTGCTGCTTGATTGCTTCCAACAAATCCAGCACCATCACACCCTTACAATCACTCGCCTTGACTTGATAGTTTTTCATATATGGTTTCTTGTCAACCTCAGGATTGAAGCGATAAACTGAAACATGGTAGAGATCTGTATTCAATATTTTCTCTCCTTCAAGGGAAATGGATCAACCATCGACGGTCTCATATTAACGGGTCGCTGCCCTTGCTTGCCATCAATATAGTAAAGACTGTGTTTAAACCAGTTTTCATCATCACGGTTTGGAAAATCAATACGCGCATGTGCACCACGACTTTCTTGTCGTGCTAAGGCTAGTTCAGCGGAGGCCATGGCAACTAAGATTAGGTTCTCCAGTTCCAGTGCCTCGATCAATTCAGTGTTAAATGTCTGGCTGGTATCTGATAATTTCGTATGACCCACACGTTGATAAACTGCTTTTAGTTGCACTAACCCTTCTGCCATAACTTCCTCTGTTCGGAATACACCAAAATGTTCTTGCATAATTTTCTGCATAACTGTACGTAAATGCGCAACCTGTTCGCCCTCCTGCGTCTTTCGTAATCGTAAGATACGCTGTGACGCTGCTTCAATCTGTGCTTCAGTGATAGGTGATGCCTGTTGCTTATTTTGCTCCAATGAAGAGATAATAGCCACGCCCACTGACCGACCAAAGACGACAATATCTAATAGGGAATTGGCTCCCAGTCGATTAGCACCATGTACAGATACACTGGCACACTCACCAGCAGCGTAAAGCCCTCGCACACATTCGTCTTCACCCTGTGCATTAAGCTTCACCACTTGCCCGAAACGATCGGTAGGAATACCTCCCATCATGTAGTGACAGGTTGGCGTAACTGGAATCGGCTCTTTTGATGGGTCAACGCCTGCAAAGGTTTTCGCTAATGCAACAATGCCTGGTAACTTTTCATTCAAAACCTTTGCATCGAGATGATCAAGCTTCAGTAGCACATGATCACCTTCAGAACCAACCCCACGGCCTTCACGTATTTCAATCATAGAGCAGCGCGATACTACGTCACGACACGATAAATCTTTCAAATGAGGCGCGTAACGTTCCATGTAGCGTTCATTTTTGTTGTTAATTAAATAGCCTCCTTCACCACGAGCAGCTTCCGTAATCAAGACACCAGCACCCAGAACTCCCGTTGGATGAAATTGCCACATTTCCATATCTTGCAAAGGCAGATTAGCACGTAATACCATCCCCAAGCCATCACCTGTATTCGTATAAGCATTTGTCGTTGTATAGAAAATCTGACCAGCTCCACCTGTGGCAAGCACTGTCGCTTGTGCAGAAAATACACCGAGTGTACCGCTTGCAATATCTATCGCCAAAACTCCCGTTACGTTCTGTTGCTCATCTTGGATTAAGTCAACGGCATACCATTCACTAAAAAATATTGTTTTTGACTTTATATTCTGCTGGTAGAGTGTATGCAATAAGGCATGGCCTGTACGATCCGCGGCTGCACAAGTACGATGCACTAAATCACCACCAAAATCTTGGGTTTGACCACCAAAGGCACGCTGGTAAATTTTACCCTGTTGATTACGTGAAAATGGCATCCCCATGTGCTCTAGCTCATAGACTGCCTCTGGTGCATGTTGACACATGTATTCAATTGCATCTTGATCGCCGAGGTAATCTGATCCAACAATAGTATCGTACATATGCCAACGCCAATCATCACGACCATCCGTATTGCCAAGTGCGGCATTTATACCACCCTGTGCCGATACGGTATGTGATCGGGTTGGAAATACCTTAGAAATAACGGCAACTCTTTTGTTCGCCTGCGATAACTGGAGTGCTGCACGCAAACCAGCTCCACCTCCACCCACAATAATAACATCGAATGACTGTTGTTGTATGGGCACTTCTTAGCCCCCCCTCCAAATAATCTCTAGTCCCCAAATAAAACAACCTAGCAATGCCAGCATAACGAAACCCTGCAACAGGATTCGCATGGCATAGGGTTTCACATAATCAGTAAGTACAATCCATAAACCAATACGCGCATGCAGTAAAATACTAGCAATCGCAAGTGAACTCAAGACCTGCACCCATGTCTGCATGCACCATGCCTGCCAAACCTCAAAGGAAAGTGGTTGATGGCGACAAACAAAATAAAGCAGCACAACTAAATAAACTGCAGTAACAATTGCAGTCAATCGCTGTAACAACCAATCACGTAGCCCTTGCTGGCTATGGCTTGTTATACTCTCTACCACAAATAACTCCCCAACACTAATATAATTACCAAACTTAAGCCCACCACTACCTTCGCACAGACATGTGCTACACACTTTGATTCACCTATGACAAAGTCAAGCAGCATATGTCGCAATCCTGACAACAGGTGATAGACTAAACTAGCCAACATCAATAATGCGATAAATTTATGCAATGGTTGTGCCATAAGTACGCACACATGTTGGAAATCATCATAACTCGCTAAGGATAAATGGAATAGCCACAACGCCCACGGCAACAGCAAAAACAGCAGTATACCCGACATACGATGGGCAATTGATACCATCGCAACAAGGGGCAATTTAACTTGAAGAAGATTTAAATAAACGGGGCGTTTTTGATCACTCACATTAAAACCCTGAAAGGCTGGTTAACTTCTGACGGATTGTATTATATCTAACCAAGTATGTAAATGGCTCTTCCGCTCATCAGAAATTTTAACCGTGTTGCATCTATCTTACTCTCAACAAAACATATAATGCACCACTACCCCCATGCTTCGCTTGTGCAGAGCAAAAAGCCAGGATCTGTTGATACTGGCGTAACCATCGGTTCAGGGCATTTTTTAAAACAGGAGACGATTGAGTCGTGTGCAGCCCTTTACCATGAATCAACAATAACATTTGTGTCGCACAGTTTTGACAATCTTTCAAGCAGGAAGCAAGTTTTACTTCGGCTTGCTGCACAGTGTAGCCGTGTAAATCTAGGCATTTTTCGATAGGGCACTTACCTTTTTTGATCTGCATGAGCTGACGTTTGCTTACACCTGAACGTGCAAATAATAAGATCTGCTCACAATCAACCGTTTCAAGATCCTCACAAGCAACTTTTTCAAATTCAGGCTGTCTACTTTTGTATACTGTGTGTTGGCTATCACCCTCATCTTTTTGATTTGGCCGTGGCATGGATGCGATATGCTCGCAAAATAGATCATGAGCTTGTTTTGAAATTTTCATCTTTTTTTGTACCAGAACCCCGACCTCTAAAAGCGAGGAAACAAAGCACACTCCTATAGTTAAGTAGACACTAGCCGTTCCAAAAACTCTGCTTCGTTGATTTGTTCAATACCGAGTTTCTCAGCATGCCCTTGTTTGCTGCCTGGTGCTTCACCCACGACCAGGGTTGTAACACGCGATGAGATTTGTGTGAGGACTGATGCACCCAGTGCACGTAGTCGTGTTGCTGCCTGTTCACGGGACAGGGTGCGTAGACGTCCAGTAAGCACCCATATCTGCCCCTGTAGTAGCTTAGGAGATGTTTCTGGGTTTTCTTCGAGCCAGACTAGACCCAATTTTTGTAGGTCTGTCAATTGTTTCTGGTTATGAGGTTCTGCAAAAAAAGAAGTGATAGACTGAGCAACAACTGACCCTACACCATCTAGTTGTTCTAAATACGCTGCGTCAGCCTGCATCAGTGCTTGTAGTGTGTGAAAATGTCGTGTTAATAGCTCGGCGGTGACTTCACCGACTTCACGAATACCTAAGCCATAAATAAGACGTGTGAGAGTTGTTTGTTTGCTGTGCTCAATGGCGGTCAACAGATTTTCTGCACTTTTCATACCCATACGTGGCAAAGAAGCTAGTTTGTTTTTATCAAGCTGGTATAAATCAGCTACGTTGCGTACCCATTGTTGGTCAACAAGCTGCTCAATCAGTTGTACCCCCAATCCATCTATATTGAGTGCTTTACGTGAAGAAAAGTGCTGAATCGATTGTTTTAACTGAGCTTTACAGCTTAACCCACCCAGACAACGCAGGGCAACAAGCTTATCAAAGCGTACAACACGCGCCCCACAAACTGGACAGGTTGTAGGTATCGGCACAGGTTGGCTATAGCTCGGGCGTTTGGCTAAGCTTACGCTGATTAATTCTGGAATCACATCGCCTGCCCGTCGAATGGTTACTGTATCGCCGACACACACGTCTTTACGCTGCATTTCATCGATATTATGCAACGTTGCATTGCTGACTGTTACACCACCGATTTGTGTTGGTTTAAGGCGTGCTACAGGTGTAAGTACTCCTGTACGGCCGACTTGATAGTCAACACCTTTAACTATACTCATGGTTTCCTCTGCTGGAAATTTATGGGCAACAGCCCAACGCGGTGCATGTGATACACTTCCCAATAATTGCTGCTGATGAAGGTCATCGATTTTATAGACAACACCATCAATGTCATGATCCAAGGTCGTGCGTTTCAATAATTGTTGTTTGTAGTAATCCATACAGGCTTCAATACCCTGTTTAACTTCATAGTCTCGGCTTACTGGCACACCCAGCTCTACGAGGATTTCAAGCCATTGACTATGTAATTTAGGGGCATTGACCCATGTCGAATGGATGCCAACACTGTAGGCACAAAACAGCAAAGGACGCTGTGCTGTTATTCCTGAATCCAGTTGTCGCAGACTTCCAGCAGTAGCATTACGCGGATTGGCAAATACACGTTCGTTACGATTTAGCATCTGTTGGTTGAGATGCTCAAAGCCTTGTCGACTGATGTAAACTTCACCACGCACTTCAAGTTCACCAGGGCAATAGCCCTGATGGCGTAATTTTAGCGGAATCAACCGAATGGTGCGCGCATTACTGGTAATATCTTCACCAGCATGTCCGTCACCCCGTGTTAGAGCCTGCTCTAATCGTCCTTGACGATAGAATAAACTTATAGCCACACCATCCAATTTAGGCTCACAAACATACTGTAAGACCCGACAATCGATCCCCTCCGATTGTAAACGCTGTTTCAAGCGATGGTCAAATTCCAATAAAGCTTGTTGATCGAATACATTTTGTAGGGACAGCATAGGGATACGATGTGTAACACGTCTAAATAATCGGTCTTTTGCAATTGAACCCACACGCTGCGTCGGCGAATCAGTACTTATCAGCGATGGGTTTTGATGCTCCAGTGTTTGCAGGTCTTGAAACAGCTTATCGTAGTCCTGATCAGAAATCACTGGATCCGCCAAAACATAATAACGATAGTTATGCTCATGCAAGGTCGCATGTAGGTTTTCGACACGTTTGACTAGTTTAGGCGACGTCATAATATCCAGTACCTGTTCACTCACCACCTCGCAAAAACAATAAGCCACCAAACCACTTAACCAATAATTATAATGCTGATACACTAACCAACTTCATGATTACCTCATTCATACCTTTATCCAAGCACTTAGGGTTTCCAGTTAAATTTAATTTACCCGAATACACCCCACTAGTATATATAACTTAAGTGAATCATTCCATAAGTGTTATTTCTAATCAGCGGGAGCAGCTATTGCTTAGAAGACAGATTTCTGTTAAAATCCTTTTTCGTAGTGTATAACGAGATTAGTTATTTCAGAGATGGGGTTAATTATGAGTGTTTTTGTAATTGTATCGGCTGGATTTGTTTTATGGGTTTTATGCCTTTCTGCGGGTGCTCTGGCACTCCTGGTTATATATATGATCTTGCATTTATTGTATTCGATTGTCTCGTATATATACAATGCAGTAGCTTCATTTTTCAAGATAAAAAATTTCGATACCCTTCGTACTAAACTATTGGATATCCCTGATAATGATTTTGATAGTAGATCTGACCTGGCTATTAAATATTCTCATCTTATTATTAGTCCTAAAAACGTTCGTGATGTTTTAGTTATGTTAGGTAGGCGTGAGAAAAGTTTTAATTTTGCTAAGGCATATATTGGTGGATTTCATACTGATTACAACTTGGGGATCAAATCTGTGCTAGATGGATATGATGATCCTAGTGTAGGATCTGACTTTCTTGTACTTTGTATTAATACAAATATATCTTGGTATTATGATGTTGATCAGTTATTTAATGATCTAAAAATATATGGCAATAGTGATCTAATCAATGCCTTAGCTATCAAATTATCTAAATTAGCTCTAAGTAATCGTCTAGAATATCCTGTCACTACTTTAAGAACATTTATACCAAGCTTTGTATACATGCTTAGTTTGCACAACATATTGGTTCTGGGATATACCCTAATTCTGAATAGTGAGGAGATTCTCACAGTTGAAGTTGAAAATATTATTGTGTTGCTTACAGAAAAAATCTATAAGAGGATTACTTTTTTTGGAGATGAAGGAGAACTACAAGAAGAAGCACCAGAAGTTAAGCATGATGATGAACAAACAAATTATCGTATGATCGAGAAAATGGCAAATTCCTTAAAACTCTTAAAAGGTGGTACAAGTAGTAAAGAAGAATTATATATTAAAACTAATATCACAAGAATATTGCGCCCCTTTTACAATCTTGCTATGGAAAAAGTAGATATAGGTACTATTCCTGCAACAGATATGTATCAAGTAAGGCACAGTAGAACATTTGAAATTAATTCAACATTTGTAAAAAGTGTATACACAAACAACAACAACACGACTCAAACAGAGACTATACTAGAAGTACTCCGTTAGACAATAGCCACAGTGCAAAGAGGAAATAAGCAAAAACAGTGGGAAAATTCTCTAAAGTAGTGTATACTGGTACATATGGGATTTTTTCTTAATTTATTATTGATCATGTTACTGACCATTGCACTCGTTGTAATACTCGTGCTTACGGTATTCCTCGTGCATTCGATTTGCTCATTTATGTTCTCTTTAGGAAAGAAGTTAGTAACAAAGAAAGAGAAATCAAAACAAACAATAGCAGAAAAGATACAAAAAAATCATGTTCCTAAACCACAAGAAAGAGCAATAGAAAAAAAGAGTAAAAACATTATAATCAACGTTCAGGGACAATCAAATGATGGTGTTATATCATCAAAAAGTCGTCTAAATGGATAGCAAAAGACTGGCCAGTATATGCGTTACATAAATAGAATACATGTCAATACGTCATAACATACGATTCATACTTGTACGGACATCACACAGTGGTAATATAGGTGGTGCTGCACGTGCGCTTAAGACAATGGGGATGTCACAGCTTTATTTAGTTACACCAAATGTGCAACCAGACGGGCATTCCCGAGCGATGTCAGCTAATGCTGATGATATACTGGACGGTGCTATTTTCTGTTCATCCTTAGCCGAAGCCCTGGAGGACTGTTGTCTGGTGATTGCCACCACGGCACGTGCACGCAGACTCCCCCTGCCACAGATTACTATACGACAGATGGCAAAGAAGGTAGTTCAACAAGCAACATCTGCACCAGTTGCTATTTTGTTTGGTAATGAAAAAAATGGTTTGTCAAATGCAGAATTGGACGCTTGTCAATTACAGATGGCTATTCCTGCCCATGATGTATATCCAGTTTTAAATTTAGCGGCTGCCGTACAAATTGTTTGCTATGAGTTATATATGGCTTTGCAAAATACTGAGCACCTACACTTTGTTAAGGAACATGTGCTCGCGCCACAGCAAGTTTATTTTGCTTTTTTTGATCATCTTAAACGTACGTTACAGCAGATTGAGTTTTTTAATGATAAAACACCCAATGTACAGCGTTGGCGACGGTTATTACGAATTTTTAACCGTGCAGAACTCAATGAATCCGAGGTACACCTGTTACAGGGTATTTTGACACGTATTGACCAGTATACGGATCATCATTAGCATTTTATCTAGTTTGTATAATGCGATAAGATAAATTGCCCTAGGTCATGTAAACGATCTTTATAAGTCGTTGTTGGTATGTTCTTTAATAGCTGATCAGCTTTTTCAATGTGTTGCTTTGCTTTTAGAAAGGTATCCTTCAAGGCATTTGTCTTTTCCATCACCTGAACGATATCATCGAGCTTTGTATTGTCACCATGTTTAAGGGCTGATTTCATGCACTTTGTATCAGATTTATCAGCATGCCGCAAGGCATAGACAAATGGCAGAGTAACTTTAGATTCTGCCAGATCATTACCACGCTTCTTCCCTAGCTTGGTGCCGTTTATATGGTAATCAAGCAGGTCATCCATCAATTGATAGGCCATGCCAAGCTGATAGCCATAGGCTTTATAAGTAGCATAGGTTTCTTTGGGTTGTTTGGTCAGTAAGGATGCACTATAGGCAGCAACGCTAAACAATTCGGCTGTTTTACGGTCAATGATTGCAAAGCAATCAGCTTCTTCTATAAAAGGTTTGCTGCGATGCATGAGTTGCATCATTTCACCCTCGACAATACGATTGGAGGAGCGTGCTAGTGCTGTCGTAATGGTGGGGTGATTGAGTTTCACAATTAATTTAAATGCATAGGAATGCAAAAAATCACCAGCTAGTACACTAGCAGTATTACCCCATATGGCATTTGCTGTCTTACGGCAACGTCGTTGCTCTGCATGGTCAATTACATCATCATGTAGCAGTGTAGCGGTGTGGATGAGTTCAATAATGGCAGCTAGGTGTATATGCTGATCACCATCATAATGCATGGATTTTGCACAGAGTATCACCAATAAGGGTCGCAGCCGTTTACCGTGATTATCGATGATATAATGGCTGATGCGGTTGACCAATGGAATTGTTGAACACAAGTTGTCCTGCATGAATGTACCTACAGCATTAAGATCTTTTTCAACAGGTAGGCAGATATCTTTTAGTGTCATACAGCTTCCAGTTGTTTTTTTGTTATAAGATGATTATGCTGATCTACATGAACATGGCGAGGACTAAAATTAATACATGCACGTTCCGTATATAAGCCATAACTGAGTATAATAACTAAGTCACCAACGTGCACAAGACGAGCAGCAGCACCATTAAGGATGATATCACCTGAACCTGCTTCCCCAATAATTGCATAGGTTGTGAATCTCCTGCCATTATTTAAGTTGAGCACTTGAATTTGTTCGTATTCAATTATATTCGCTGACTGCATCAATAGGCTATCAATGGTCATCGAACCAATATAATCTAAATTGACTCCCGTCACCATTGCCCGGTGAATTTTGCTTTTGCACATGTAACGTTGCATAGCTATTTTACAATTTGTTGGAATGAGGTCTAATTATACTCAATTGCCCACAGACTACAAGCCAGAATTGTACGCTAGCCCTTCATTACTTATGCTAAACATTTCTTGTCTCCGTCTTTTTCTATCTCCAATATGAGCCGTTGCACGGCTTGATATGCTAAGCAGGCATTGTGGTATTGATGGTCTGGCAGTGATAAAGCTTGAATGATTTGTTGGACTGTTATCTGCCCTAATTGATCGACATTTTGCCCTATCAAATGATTGGTAAGCCAGGCACAGCTAGCCACCACAGTAGGGCTGGCTTGTGCTAAGAATTTAGCATTAATAATGCTCAAATCTTTGACTGCAAGGCTAATTTCAATCACTTCCCCATTTTCTGGGATACCAGCCCTGCTGATGTAAATAGTTTGACTTGGCTCTGTTAGTCGCCCAATATGCCGTGTGTCTTCAAAGTAGTATTGCACGTGATTGTATTTGTTATATAGCATAAAATTTTAATTGGCTAAACATCTGATGTATACGACCACAAGGGAGACATTTTACGTAATTGTGTAATTTTATCGATAAGAAGCTGACCAGCATAGTCAATATCTTTCTGGGTTGTTAAGCGTCCTAGGGAGATACGTAGTGTGCTATTTGCTAAGTTTATATCGCGACCAATCGCACGCAGTACATGGGATGGTGCTGTATTTGCTGAGTTACATGAAGAGCCAGAAGACAATGCTAAATCTTTAAGGCTCAATAGCAAAGACTCCCCATCAACACCCGAAATACTAACATTTAAGTTGTTAACGACACGTTCAGTGAGGCTGCCATTAAGGTGGATGCCCTCTAAACTTTGAAGTTGTTCCCATAGCTGGTCTCTTAATTGACGAATACGTGACTGTTCTTGTTTCATATTCTGACTAATAAGCTGACAGGCCACTCCCATGCTAGCAATTTGATGAGTGGGCAATGTACCAGAACGTATGCCATGTTGTTGTTTACCGCCATGTATCAAGGGTACTAACGCAGATTGTAGATGTGTTCTGATATAAAGTGCCCCAATTCCCTTAGGGGCGTAGACTTTATGCCCAGAAAAAGACATTAAATCAACTGGTAATGTTTGCAAGTTAATGTTAAGCTTGTCGAGACTCTGTGCTGCGTCTACGTGCAATAAAATACCATGCTGTTGTACGATCTGACCAATTGCAGCAATGTCTTCAATGACGCCGATTTCATTGTTCACATGCGCAACGGAAACTAGAATGGTTTCAGGTTTAATAGCAAGACGTAGCTGCTCAAGGTCAATTAATCCATTTAACCGTGGTTTTAGGTAGGTGACTTCATAGCCGTTCCGTTCAAGGTAACGGCAGGTTTGCAATACCGCCGAATGTTCGGTCTCAGCAGTAATCAGGTGATTGCCTTGCCGAAAATATGCCCATGCACAACCTTTTAAGGCTAAGTTAATGGATTCAGTTGCACCCGATGTCCAAATAATTGTGCGCTCATCTGCTTCAATTAATTTCGCTAGCCGTTGTGTTGCTAGTTTAATGGCTTGTTCAGCATACCAACCATAGATATGGGTGCGTGAGGATGGATTGCCAAAATGCCCCTCATGCGTCAAATAGCGTAACATCTCATCACGAACGGCTGAGTCAACTGGGGTGGTAGACATATAATCTAAATAAATAGGTAACCGCATCAGTGACTCGTTCAATTTATGTCTTTCTTAAAAAAATAGAACGCAACCTGGATGATGCTTTCTTATTTAGCTTATTCGCCTCAGTTGCTCGCGCCCGCATAGCATCGCTTATCGCATTTATAAGTGACTGCTCAGGCAAAAATCGAGGCAGCATTAATTTTGGACTCAGTTCTATTGTTTCGTCAGAGACAAGGGCTTGTTTGAAATGGCTGTACTTTTTATGGGGTGCAAAAACACCGAAGCCACATATACGCACCATTTTATCATCGAATAGATCGCTGATGATGCTTTGAAAGAGTAGTGGTACAACGCGATTAATTAGGCTAATATGTACACCTGATCTTCTTATAATGGCATGCATCAACTGTTGAGGAAGGGAGATATCTATTTTTTCAATCTCAGCCTTAAAGGCAGTCAATCGCTTTTCTTTTACGGTATCTTTGATGATAAGCATAAAACACTCTTTGAGTGCTTTGTCTAAAGTAAAGGCGGGCGTAAATATGGACAGTTCTAGCTGCTTTTCTGTCTGCTCCAGTTTATTGCTTAACTTTCCATCTGATTTACTATTCAGAGGTGCGCCAGATTTTTTTACAACGAAAGTACCAAGTCCTTTGACCCTTATCTGCTTGCCTTGGAGTAACTCACTATACAAAACATCAAATAACAGATAACAAATCTTCTTCTGAATTGAGATTGCAATACCCCTTTCCTGGACAGCACACAATAGCTTCTGTGCTAGCATAAACTGACTCCCATCTGGTGTCTGCATTATTTTTCGATCAGGTACGATTCTCCTTTGTTTATTTGGAAATGCTTGTGTTTGATTATCTAATGTATTATGCACAGTTTCTTTGTTTCCATATCGACCAAGAGACCCATCATCTCGAGCGCACGGCACAGCTTAGCATATACTCCATCACAATAATAGTGTTGCCTCCCTACGCACCTGGATTGATATTAATGATACCAGTGCCCACTTCTGTTTGAGTGATATCGATACCGCCATTTGCTTCCGATAGCCCCAATTCATCTTTACCAACCGTGACGGTAAAGAAATTGTTTTCCCAGTGTCAAACCAATTATACGCTTTTCTCAAAACAAGATTTTTTTAATGCATGCCAGCCTAATGTTGCGCACTTAACGCGCATGGGGAAGGCCTGAACAGCTCTTAAGACGGCTAATTTACCTAGACGCTGTTCACAGTCTTGTAAAGCTTTATTGGTAAGGCTTGCATCTGTTAACAAGTTAATAAAATCTTCAAACAATTGTTCAACTTCATCTAGTGATTGCTGAGTTATTTTTTCGGTCATGAGGGATACAGAAGCCATGCAAATGGCACAGCCTTCGCCTGTGAAGTAGGCCTGTTCAATTTGATCATGCCTGATTTGTAGTGATAGGACAATACGATCACCACATAGTGGGTTGTAAGCTTCAAATGTATGGGTCTGGTGCTGACAATAACCAAAGTTACGGGGGTTGCGTGCATGATCCAAAATTAAATCTTGATAAAGTTCTTGTAATGTCTCATCCATGCCCCAGCTCCTCTACGGCTTGCTGCAATCGTTTAACGACGCTGTCAATTTCTTGTCTTGTATTATACAGACCCAGTGAAAAACGTAGTAATGCCACCTGTTGGTAATGCCTTAAAAGTGGCATGGCGCAATGATGCCCAGCACGTGCCGTTATTCCATAGTGGTCGAGGAAGGTTGCAAGGTCGTGTGGATGTACACCATGCACTGTGAGTGACAAGAGTGCAGCACGATAAGCTGGGGCACCAATAATTTGAACGCTTGGTAGATCCTGTAGCTTTTGATATAAATAGGTGAGCAAGGCTTTTTCATGAGCCTCGATACTAGGCATGCCGCCAATACGCTCTAGGTAGCTTAGTGCTGCATCTAAGCCTAATACGCCAGCAATATTAGGTGTTCCTGCTTCAAAACGCTGTGGTGGCGCGGCATAGCGTGTTTGTTCAAAGGTAACAGTTTCAATCATTGCACCACCAGTTTGGTAAGGTGGCATAACGTTTAATAATGCAGCTTTGCCGTATAAGAACCCAATGCCTGTTGGGCCATAGATTTTATGGCCAGAGCATACATAAAAATCACAGTCTAGGGCTTGCATATCAACGCTCATATGGGATATAGCCTGTGCACCGTCTACCACAATACTTGCATGATGCTGATGTGCAAGTTGGGTCATTTGGGCGATGGGGTTGACGGCTCCTAATACATTAGAAACATGAATAATCGCTACAATTTTAACAGGGTATTCTTCCAATAAACTTCTGTAGGCTTGTAAATCAATATCGCCTGCCTCTGTCAGTGGGATGACTTTTAGTATAGCCCCCTTGCGCTGGCACAGTTGTTGCCAAGGCACGATGTTAGAATGATGTTCCATCATGCTGACTAGGATAATATCACCTTTTGCGATCTGTTGCTGCCCAAAGCTGTTGGCAATAAGATTTATGGCTTCTGTGGCACCACGTGTAAAGATAATTTGATCAGCTGACGGTGCATTGATAAATTGTGCTATATGTTGGCGCGCCTTTTCATACAACTCAGTTACGTTTGCTGCCAATTTATAAACACCACGATGAACGGGGGCGTTGTGATACCGATAGTAAGTGTTGATACTCTCTATCACAGCTAGTGGTTTTTGGGTTGTGGCTGCGTTGTCAAAATAAATGATGGGGTGTGCATTAACTTTGGTAGCCAGGATAGGAAAATCACGACGAATCACATCAACTGGAAAAGTTTGTGTATACATACTTACCTCTAATTTAGCTAAGGTTTAACTCGGCTATCCGAGTGAGTTTGTCGAGTGTCATCTGTTCTGTGACCGAATAAATTGAGGGGTGATGAATCGCTTGTAATCTATCTTTTGCAAATGCATTGACCAATAAGCGGTAAGCCTCCTGCTTCGATAAACCTCGTGATTGTAGGTAATGCTTTGCCTCTTGGTCAACTGAACCAACTACTGCACCATGGCTGCACTGGACATCGTTGTTTTCAATATTTAGCTCAGGCTTGGTATTGATCTCAGCCGTAGGATCTAGCAGTAAGTTCGTGTTCTGTAAATGTGCTTGTGTACCATGTGCATGTGGGCAAATATGAATGCCACCCTTAAATACACTTTTACTCCGTTGGGCTGCAATGGCTTTGCAGGTGGTCTTGCTTGTTGTATGGGGTGCAATATGCTGGATGTTCAGGTCATGATCAACCTGCTGACATCCCATGGTAACGGTTAAACCAGACACACAGGCTTGTGCACCCTCCCCCTGTAAAATAATTTGGTCTTCTTGGCGCGCTAACCTACCACCCAAGGCAATACTGTGCTGTTCTAATTGACTGTCACGCTGCAATTCCACGCGCTGCATAGATAGATGCTGCGCTTGTTGTGTGTGGGATTGTAATTGATAGTGGGTGAGCTGTGCCCCCCGTGCTAATTGAATATCTGTTGCAACATTGTGATAGTAAGCGATATTATTCTGAGCATCCAAACCAATACTGACTTGCCAAACTACCGCCTTAGCCCCTTCTTCCAAGTAGATCCAATGTTGATTACAGCTAAGCGTTGGTGCTGTAGATTTTTCGCCAACCTTGTGCAAGGATACCATGACAATAGGCTGCTTCAATTGAACACCTTTGGGCAGGTAAATCAGTAAACCATCTTGCATCAAGGCATAATTCAGTGATTTAAATAATTGGGCACTTTCCTTGTACTGTAGGCGTGTACAGATGTCCTGCACCAACTCTGGGTTTTGTTGTAATAAGGTAGTCCAGTTACTAATGATGGCCTGGGACGGCAGATCCTGAGTATGAGTTTGTTGTAGATGCCCATTATAGAAAACAGCACGATAGACAGACGGCATCTTGAGTAGTTGTGCTAGAACAGTCTCTTTATGGATAGTATTCTGGTATGCCCTAAGAGCTTCCAGTGGTAATGATAGACTTAAGTCCGCGGAACGCCAAGCAGTCATGTCGGTATAACGCCATATCTCATGACGCCTGTTTGGGAAGCTCAGGGCTAATGCTTGCTCTAAGTGCTGATGACGCCAATCTTTCAACCATGTAGCTTCTCTACAGCCTATCTGCTGTAATAGGCCTTGGCAATGTGCTTGCCAATCGGCTTGTTGTCTATCCATTACCATCAATCATGGCCTTCTACTGTGTGTGTCGCCTCTGCCTGCAACCATCCATACCCTTCTTTCTCCAGGCGCAAGGCCAGGTTATGATCCCCAGTTTTGACAATACGACCTTTGTAGAGGATATGAACGTAATCTGGTTGAATATAGCTTAATAAACGCTGATAATGGGTAACCAACAACCACGATCGCTGCGGTGTGCGTTGCTGATTGATGACTTTTGATATAGCCTGCAAGGCATCAATATCAAGTCCTGAATCTGTTTCATCCAAGATCGCAAGTTTGGGCTGCAACATGAGCATCTGCAGGATTTCATTACTTTTCTTTTCACCACCAGAAAAACCATCATTTAAAGAGCGTTTTAAGAAACTTTCATCTAAGCCAATTTGTTTCAGATGAGTACGCACCTGTGCTAAGAAATCTACAGCATCCAGGCTTTTCTCATGGCGTCCTTGACGAATACGGTTGCAGGCTTCTTTCAAAAAATACATATTATTAATACCAGGAATGGCAACAGGATACTGGAAAGCCAAGAAGATACCCAAAATTGCGCGTTCTTCAGGCGCAAGCACCAATAGGTCTTGCCCCATAAATTGTATACTCCCTTGCAGCACACTGTAGCCTGTATGCCCTGCTAACACATGTGATAATGTGCTTTTACCTGAGCCGTTTGGTCCCATAATGGCATGCACCTTACCGCTGTTAATGCTCAGATTTAACCCCTTCAAAATAGGTGTGCTCTCACCATCAATTGCAACGGTTAAATCACGAATTTCTAGCATGATATACTCCTCTTTTAATGTTATACATTATGATTTCATAATCTATGATTAGCCAACAGCCCCTTCTAAACTCACTTCCAATAATTTAAATGCTTCAACAGCAAATTCCATAGGCAATTTATCAAAGACAGGCTTACAAAAACCATTGACCATCATTGCAATAGCATTTTCTGAGTCAAGCCCTCGCTGCTGACAATAAAATAATTGTTCTTCACCAATCTTAGCAATGCTCGCCTCATGTTCAAGATGTGCCTGTTGTTTGCATTCAATACAAGGGAAGGTATACGCTGCACATTGATCTCCAATTAACATGGAATCACATTGTGTATAATTTCGGACACCAACTGCATTTGGGGCAACACGTACAAGACCACGATAAGTGTTTTGCCCATGTCCAGCAGATATACCTTTGGACATGATGTGACTACGGGTATGATTGCCAAGATGTACCATCTTTGTCCCAGTGTCCGCTTGCTGATAATGGCGTGTTAAGGCCACAGAATAAAATTCACCGACCGAATGGTCACCACGCAAAATAACACTAGGATATTTCCAGGTGATGGCAGAACCAGTTTCAACCTGCGTCCAGGCTATTTTAGAATAAGCTCCACGACAGACTCCACGCTTAGTGACAAAATTATAGATACCACCACGACCTTGCTCATCACCTAAATACCAATTTTGCACGGTTGCATATTTAATTTGTGCATGATCGAGGGCGATTAATTCAACCACGGCAGCATGTAATTGATTCTCATCACGCATGGGAGCTGTGCAACCTTCAAGATAGCTAACATAGCTACCTTCTTCAGCAATAATTAAGGTGCGCTCAAATTGTCCTGTATTAGCAGCATTAATCCTAAAATAGGTGGATAATTCCATGGGGCAGTGTACACCTTTCGGTATGTAGACAAATGAACCATCACTGAATACCGCAGCATTTAAAGCTGCAAAGAAATTATCACGATACGGTACAACGGTACCCAGATATTGTTTAATTAACTCTGGATATTCTTTCAGTGCCTCTGAAAATGGACAAAAAATAACTCCAGCTTTCGCAAGTTGGTCTTTGAATGTAGTTGCCACCGAAACACTATCAAATATGGCATCGACCGCAACTCCAGCCAGTTTTTGCTGTTCATGTAAGGGGATGCCTAATTTTCTATAAGTTTCAAGTAATTTGGGATCAACTTCATCCAGGCTCTTGGGTCGATCTTTCATCGATTTAGGTGAGGAATAATAGCTAATACCCTGATAATCAATGGGCTTGAAACGTAAGTTTGCCCACCGAGGTTCTTGCAAGGTAAGCCAATGACGATAGGCTTTTAAGCGCCATTCCAACATAAACTTAGGCTCACACTTTCTATCCACGATACGATGAATAACATCCTCACTCAACCCCACCGCAAATGTGTCAGACTCAATATCGCTAACAAAACCATATTCATAGTCCTGTTGTGCGATTAGATCTAATACCTTGGTATCATCTGTCATGCTGGCTCCTCTTTCTTATTTTCACTCACACAGCACAGATCCGTTGTATTGCCTTGCAATAAGTCACTTAGTGATAAGGGATGCTGCATATCACATAAATTAATGCGACGTAGTACCGTTAAGATCACTTGATTAATCACTAACCAATTTAATCGCAAATGGCAACGCGACTCGAGTTGACAGGCTGAATGTTGTGAAGCACATTCCATAAGTGCCAGATCTTCCTCAACGGCACAAATGATATCAGCCAATGTAATCAATTCTGCTGCACGTGCTAGACAATAACCACCATCATTTCCACGCTCAGCCACCAATAACCTCGCGCGCGCAAGCTGTTTTAATAGCTTCATTACCATTGGCTGTGTAATCGTAAGCTGTTTTGCAATTTCGGTACTGCTCACCACTCGATCGGTATGATCAGATAAAAATACCATAATCATGGCAGCATAATCGCTGGATTTACAAAGCCACATAGGCTGTTACCTTTATTATTTTAACCGTACTGGATAAGTCCTATTTTAACGTGCACAGCTATACTTTGCAATAGACCACAATCCGGTTGTGTTGCAAAGATGAGCGGTATATAAGAAAATATTTATTTAACCAAATATTAAAGGTAAAATTAATGATCAAATTTTCTGGAAGACATTTTCCGAAAGATGTTATCTTATGCTGTATACGTTGGTATGTATCATATCCATTGAGCTACAGGCAAATAGTAGAGAT
This sequence comes from Gammaproteobacteria bacterium, assembly GCA_003354005.1. Lineage (GTDB taxonomy): Bacteria > Pseudomonadota > Gammaproteobacteria > PIWD01 > PIWD01 > PIWD01. The sequence goes on from PIWD01000023.1 coordinate 25,246, forward strand.
AATGGCAGAAAGAGGCATACACGTTCATTACTCAACAGTAAACCGTTGGGTTGT
>PIWD01000024.1 GCA_003354005.1 Gammaproteobacteria bacterium
GCCAACAAAGGATGCCTCTAAAAAGAAGGCCATTAATCCCTCAATTGCCAACGGTGCACCAAAAATATCACCGACATAATGGGAATAATAAGCCCAATTCGTACCAAACTGAAACTCCATGGTAATACCCGTGGCAACACCCATAGCAAAGTTAATGCCGAATAATACGCCCCAATATTGCGTCATCTTTTTCCAGATGGCTCTTCCCGTAATAACATAGACAGTTTCCATAATACCCAACAAAAAAACCAGTCCTAAGGTCAGTGGCACAAATAAAAAATGGTAGAGTACTGTCAGCGCAAATTGCAGGCGCGACAGATCAACAAGCGTCATATCAGTCATGTACTTTATCTCCTAATTTAAAACAGGTACTGCTATAGCTCAAGCTGTATTAGCCATGTTACTCACAGCATTAAAAAAATCAAGCGTGCCCAACAAGTTATGTTGTTTCACGGAACTCAAACCATAAGGCATTAACTATGGCAAAGCTACAAGCCAACATAAGCCCCAAAATCCAAGAAAAATACCACATATTACTTATCCTCAATTATTGATGTTATATCTAAAAATTTATTTGCTGAGCAAATGTTGCTCAACTCTATGTGCGTCTACAGTTGTGGGACTGCTGAAGCAGAAGGTGGCAAGAAGAATAAGAGCAAGCACCTTAAACAACAAAAGCCCTCCTATTTCTTTAAGTGGCAAAATACGACGCCAACGTGTTACAGATCCTTTACTCAAGTTTTTGTAAATTTCCACCAATAAAGCCCTCTTAATCAACAATTTCTAAGGTGCAACACACAACCACAAGCTGAGACTTTCCATAAGCACCTCTACTAGCATTTTGTAACCTAACACTTTTCTAGGTCTGCTGTAAAGTGTATTTTAATTTAAATTCAAAAAAAGCATTTGGACTTGAGAACAAGATAGTATACAATCATGACTTCGGTGATCGTTATACAAGGATGTTATTATGCACAAACCAGATAAAAATTTTCTGCACATGCGCGCGAATGAAGACCGTTCACACCTGATTACCGAAGATTGGGGCGCACTTTTTCGTAATCTATTTTTAACAACACTTGTTGCTATCACAACATGGTGCTTTACCACGGTACTATTATGGGCTAATCATCATGCACATACGTGGTTGTTTCACCCATTTAAAGATGGTTTTTCTAACCCTACTCATCATCATTTTAATTTTAATGCGATGTGGATGATCTTGGGAGTACTTATTCTAGGTGGTATTATTCGCGATATTCTATTGCGCTTTTCAGGGTGGCCTGATGTAAAAGGTGATGGGGTTCGTTCTGCATTAAAAGAATTTTACCAAGCTTACCAAGAACAGCTTCGTGGTACGCCTAATCCTAATGAACTTCGTTATCAAAAACCCACTTTTATGGCAGCTATTCGTCGTATTATCCTAACTTTTTTAACTGTCGGAACAGGTGGTAGTGGCGGGGTGGAGGGTCCAGCTATTCCTGTGGGGGAATCAATTGCCTCAGGCTGGAGTAAACTTTTCAAGATTGCTAGTCCTGATGATCTGCGCCTCCTACAGATGAGCGGTATTAGTGCTGCATTTGTTACCCTGCTTAATGCACCTTATATGGCTGCTATTTTTGCCTCTGAGGTAATATTTTCCGATCGATTCATTTATCGCCCACTGTTTTATTCACTTGTTGCAGCAATCATTGCTTATTTTCTTAATAATCATTTTTTGCATGTTGCCCCTCTATTTACGTTTCGTCCACATGCTCAGTTTTACCCACCCAGCGAATATCTGTACGCAACTTTTACGGCTATTCTTATAAGTGCACCAGCAGCCTTGGGGCTTCGTTTATTATTTAAAAAGCTCAGAATAATCGTTAAAATTGTCCCAATGCCCTTGCAAGCGACAGTAGGCGCAATTCTCACAGGCGCAGTTGCATTCATTGTCTGGTCAATTTGGGATATTCCACCTGAGCATATCTTGGGCGTTGGGGAGAAAACGCTGAGTGCCGTGTATGAAGGTACACTTGATATTCACCTACAACAATGGTGGCCTTTGCTCATTATTGTATTAGCTAAAGCTCTTGCAACAGGTTTTACACTTATGGCTGGTGGTAGTGCTGGGTTGCTGATTCCTTCTATGTTTATGGGTGGAATATCGGGCGCTATTGTATATTATGCTCTGCTGGCAATAGGCGTGCAGTTACCCTTGGTCACGCCCGAGGTGTTTATTGTCTCTGGTGTTGCATCTGCGCTAGTAGCTGTTATCGAGGTTCCCATCGCCGCAATTGCTTTTGTCTTAGAAGGCTTTGGGGCATCTTTAGCCCCACCTGCAATCGCTGCCTGTGTACTCTGCCACATGGTTGTTAAACGCTTACGTCTGTACAGTTGATACACATTAACGGTTGCATTGCAGCAGGAATCTGGGTATCATGGTGCTCTTCGCTTTAAAGAGATATAGCAATGCCTGATACAACTTCGCTACAACATGCCGTTCATGCACTACAACAAGGATGTCCTATTTTATTGACTGATGATGTAACACGTGAAAATGAGGCAGACGTTGTTTTCCCAGCACAATTTGTTACAGCCGACAAAATCAACTTTATGCTCAATCATTGTAGTGGAATCATTTGTTTATGCCTGACCTCAAATGATACAAAACATCTGAAATTACCACTGATGGTTCCAATTAATCAAAATAATAGTCGCTATCAAACTGCATTTACTCTATCTATAGAAGCTAAAGAGGGTGTTAGCACTGGCGTATCTTCCCATGATCGGGCACATACAATCAAAACGGCAGTTCGTGATGGTGCTTGTGCTGAGGATCTCGTGAGACCAGGACATATCTTCCCACTACAAGCCTCAAACGGTGGTGTGCTCAAACGCCCAGGACATACCGAGGGTGCTATTGACCTTATGCGATTCTCTGGACTAAAACCTACCGCAGTGCTTTGCGAATTAATGAATCCCGACGGCACCATGGCGCAATCATCACAAATCCATCAGTTTGCCAAAGAACATGGGCTATGTATTATTAGTATTGAACAAATTATTAAACATCGACAACAAAATAGGAGTTTCGTAGTTTGAACTGGCATTCATCACTAAATATTTCAACTTTTCCCTTTGTTTGCCAGAAATAACCACATCTCCCCAGCTCCCCACTTTGTATCAATTTTTCCATCAAATCACACTGCTTTATCCTACACTGTCCATTTGGATTTTTTATGACTAATGAAACTTTTCATTATTTTAGCGACTGTTTAGTGACGGGAGTGTGTCACGTGTCCTCTAGCCCTGTCAACTGAAAGTCAATGTTACGCTGATCTAGGTCTACACTGGCAATGATGACATTTACAGAATCACCAATCCTATAGACTTTACCTGTATTTGCACCAACTAAATGATGGTGTACTGCATCAAAATGGTAATAATCAGTGGCAAGGTTACTGATGTGTAGCAAACCTTTAACGTAGATTTCATCAAGCTGTACAAATAAACCAAAGGGAGTTATGTTAACAACTATTCCCATGAATGCTTGACCTAGTTTATCATGCACATATTTGCACTTTAGCCAGTCCACAACATCTGTCTCAGCCTGGTCAGCACGTCTTTCCGTTTCTGAGCAATGTTTACCGAAGGTTTCGAGTGCCTCAAGGCTATAATGGAAAGTTTTCATGTCACCTTTTTTCAAGAGAATATGTTTTAGGGCGCGATGTACAAGTATGTCAGGGTAACGTCGTATGGGTGAGGTAAATTGACAATACTCACGATACGCTAGCCCAAAATGTTCGGGACAATTTGGTGTATAGACAGCTTTCGACAATGAGCGCAATATCATAGATTCAATGACAGCCTGATCGGCTCGCCCTTTGATACTTTTTAGTAGTTTGGCATAGTCCTTGGACGAAGGCTTCATGCCACCAGATAATTTTACGCCAATTGCATTTAGAAATTCTCGCAATTTCTCTAATTTCATGACTTCAGGACCAGCGTGCGTACGAAATAATGCACGCATGTCATGTTTTATTAGGCAACGTGCTGCTGCAACATTTGCTAGTAACATGCAGACTTCAATGATGCAATGCGCCTGGTTACGGGGAGAGGGTAAAATATGCTCTATCTTTCCTTGTTGATTTAAGATAATATTCGTTTCGGTTGTATCAAATTCTAGAGCACCACTTCTCTCGCGACGTCGTTGTACAGTTTTATATAGTGCACGCAGGGCTTTCAAATGTTTAAGCAAGGGTTTCCTATCAACAGGTGGCTCACCCCGTAGGTCATCCCAGACCTGGGTATAGGTCAAACGAGCCTTTGAACGAATCACGGCAAAGTGGAAATTATAATTCACTAAACGGCCTAATCGTCCAATACACATTTCACAGACCATCACAAGACGGTCAACATTTGGCAGCAATGAACACAGCCCATTTGATAAGACTTCAGGCAGCATCGGTAAGACCTGACCTGGAAAATAAACGGATGTGCCCCGTTGATATGCTGATTGATCTAAGGCTTGGTCAGGCTTAACATAGTGCGTTACATCTGCAATAGCAACATATAAACGCCAACCTTTATTGAGTGGTAACGGCTTACAATACACAGCATCATCAAAATCTTGTGCACTTTCCCCATCAATGGTTATAAAGGGCAGCTCACGCATGTCCTTACGTTCTGGGTCTCGCAATGCCTTTGCAACACTACCTAGTTGAGCAAGCTCTTCTTTGACGCTTTCGGTCCAATGGTCTGGCAGTTGATACGACTGAACAATGACTTGCTGCTCAATATGTGGTGCCGTTTGATCACCTAATATCTGAATCACTTCACCAGTTGCCTGCCGTTGACGACTGGGACGCGTTAACAACCGTACCACTACATATTGACCATTACGGGCTCCCATGTATTTTTCTGGTATCAAGATATCTTGTGCAATTGTCGGATCATAAGGTGAAACAAAGGCTATTTTTTTCTGTTTGAAGAAACAGCCAACTAATTGTTCAATTGGTTTTAAGATTTCAACAATCATACCTTCGGTTTTATTCAGATATTTGTTCGGCATCTCACGCACCAAAACAGAATCCCCTGGTAAAACCCTTTGCATCTGCTGTGCCGAAATAAATAAATTATCGACCGATTTCTTTTCAGGCACCACAAAACCAAAGCCATCCCGATGCCCAACAACTTTGCCTGCTAATAGTTCAGTTTTAGCGGATACAAGGACAAATTGAGCACGACGATTCTTTAACAATTGTCCATCACGAACCATGGCAAGTAAGCGTCGGCGTAAGCCTTCAATACGTTCCTCATCTTGCCGTAATTCAAAGGCGCGTATTAATTGAACGTGGGATACTGGCCTACCCTGCGCATTCATATATTCCAAAATATAAGCTCTACTGGGTGCTGGGCTTGCATATTTTTCCCGTTCTTTTATTAAATTTGGGTCTTTGTCCCAAGAAAATTTCTTTTTATGATGTTTCATCATGTATGCATTATTCCTAAATAATAGTTAGACAGGATTATCAATGTCGACAAAGTGGTGCTGTATGGAAAATTTATCAGCCAAATGCTCTCCTAAGGCTTGCACACCAAAGCGTTCTGTTGCGTGATGTCCTGCTGAAAAAAAGTGTATACCACCCTCTCTGGCAATATGCACGGTACGTTCTGAAACTTCCCCTGTAACATAAGCATCGCAACCAGCTTCCAGTACATGAGATATAAAATCTTGTGCAGCACCAGTGCACCAAGCAATTTTGCGGATATATTCATTTTTTCCTTTGATATGCAATGGCATACGGTTGAGTGTTTTATCTAAGAGATGAAACAACTCCACACCTGATAAGGCAGGTTCTAAGATCCCCGAGCAAAGCAAGCCATTTGGTATGCTAGGTGACGGTATAAATGCTCGATGCGAAATAGACAATCTTTCTGCCAATTGCACGTTATTACCATAAACTGGATGGATATCAAGTGGTAGGTGATAGGTCAATAAACTAATATTATGTTTTAGTAAGCAATTCAAGCGACGGCGTAGTATACCTGTTACCACAACAGTATCATATTTCCAAAAATAACCATGATGAACCAACACAGCATCTGCTTTTAAGCGAATTGCTTCCATCAGCAAATCTTCACAAGCAGTTACACCCGTAACCAAACAACGAATATCAAAGCAACCCTCCACCTGCAAACCATTTGGACAACAATCTTTGTATGCATCAATGGCCAATAATTGGTTCAGATATTCCGTTAACTCACGTCGTGTGATTGAATTATTTGTCATGCTACAACCCATATGAGATACATCTGCCCATCAATCCACTATGCTTTCAGCTTGTTGGCTGAAGACTCGATTAAGTGGGTGATCAATCACTCGACGAACGCGCGCACCAAGTTGTAATAATTTCTCTTCGAGATACTCATAACCACGATCAATATGACCTATACCTTCAACAACTGTCTCGCCGTTAATAGCCATCAGACCAGCTAAAACTAGGCTCGCTGAGGCTCGTAAATCAGTCGCTGTTACTAATGCTGCTTGCAAATAAGGCTTACCCCTGATCATAGCTGTATTATTATGCAGTGAAATATCAGCCCCCATACGTTGCATTTCGCAAACGTGCATGAAGCGATTTTCAAAAATGGTTTCAGTCACCTTAGCACTCCCTTCACTCACGGCATTCATGGCCATTAATTGTGCCTGCATATCCGTTGGAATAGCCGGATATGGTGCCGTGACAATGTCAACAGCCTTGGGCTGTCGTCCTTGCATATCAAGCTCAATCCAATCATTACCATATCTCAAATAAGCCCCTGCCAGACACAATTTACCTAATAAATTAGATAATAAGCTTGGGTCGATATGGTTAACACGTACTTTACCACGTGTCATAGCACTAGCAACTAAATAAGTGCCTGCTTCAATACGATCAGAAATTACTTTATAATACCCGCCGTGCAACCGCTTTACACCATCAACAATCAGTGTATCGGTTCCGATACCACAGATACGTGCCCCCATAGCATTTAAGAATTTTGCTAAATCACACACCTCTGGCTCACATGCTGCATTACGAATGATAGTACGCCCTTCCGCTAATACAGCCGCCATTAAAATATTCTCGGTGCCTGTAACCGTTACCTTACTCAATACAATAGTTGCACCTTTTAAACGCTTTTTAGCCCTTGCTTTGACGTGTCCACCCTCTAAAGTCACTTGCGCACCAAGTGCGCGCATACCTTCAATATGTAAATTAACTGGACGTGCACCAATTGCACAACCACCTGGCAGTGAAACTGAGGCTTCCCCATACTTTGCTAATAATGGCCCTAAGACTAAAATAGAAGCACGCATACTTTTTACTAAATCATACGGGGCAAAATAACAATGGACATTTTGGGTATCTACTTCTATTTGCATACGCTCATTGATCAGTAAGCGCACCCCTATTTGATTAAGCAACTTCATAACCGTGGTGATATCATATAAATAAGGGACATTGGATAGTATTACAGGCTCATCACACAATAAGGTGGCGACTAGTATTGGTAAAGCCGCATTCTTTGCACCAGAAATAGAAATCTCACCACTTAATGGTATTCCCCCTTCAATAATTAATTTATCAGACAATGACGTCCTATTATTTTCCACGATTTTCTAAATGACCTGATTGCAAAATAGGTAGGATATGATCCAACTGGCTCAAACAAACCAAATCATATAGCTGACGAGGTAATCCCTCAAAACTTATTTCCCTTCCTTTTTTTCGTGCAAACCTAAGTAAACTGGTCAGCAACGCTAACCCAGCACTTCCACTTGTAGAAACATTTGAAAAATCAATCACCATACGATTGGTATGCGCCTTATCGAGCAAGGCAACGCCCGCACGATAAATAATCGGTACCGACTCAAAGTTCAAAGTACCGTATACCATCATACTATTACCTCGTAACTTAACAGTATTCATGATACAGCACTATGGTCATTATGTGATTTTAATCTTTCAATTAAATAGCGCATACCACCCTCCCTTAACACGGGTGCAAATTGTGCACGATAACTTTCAACCAAACTAACTGCCCCCACATCAAGATCATAAATTTTCCACTCTCCTAAAACACGATACATGCGATAATTAACCGCTATACGTTCACCATCTCCCGATATAATCCAACTTTTCACTTTTACCCGTGTATGGCTTGTATCACCTGGACGCAAGGCAGCAAATTCGATATGCTCATCATTATAAGTTAACCAAACAGTAGTATAGGTATCTAGAAGTAATTCTGTTAATTCTTGCATAAACACGCGTCTCTGCGCCACACTAGCTGAGCGCCAATATTGTCGCCCTACAATTAGACGTGCCATATAATTACGATCAATTATAGGTAACAATTTTTCAACCACATGCTGTTTAATGCCTGATTCAGTCGGATTACGATCCAATACCGCTATAAAATGTGCGACTGTCTCTTTCAACAAAGGCAAAGGCGACTGTGTTGCTGCCAAGGAAATTAAGTTCCAACAAAACAACAACGTGATTATAACATATTTTAGGTTAAAAGAGCTTCTCATCATGATATAACAACCTTGTGTTCAATTTTAGAGTGTTTCTTTTGGTCTTTTTTATCATCATCCTTAAAGCGATACAATAATTGACCAATCAGGTTTTCCAATATCATTGCTGAGTGTGTCTCTTCAATACGAGCACCCTCTTTCAAACTTTGATCTGAATAGCCTGGTGTTAATGCGAGATAATTCGTCCCTAGCAAGCCTTCGGTCAAGATACGTAAAGATGAATCAATAGGCAAATTATTCTTACGGTAAATTGCCATGACAACATCTGCCCTAAACGTCTCTGGATTCAGATGAATCTTGACCACCTGCCCAATTCGCACACCTGCCAAACGTATTGATGCACGTTCTTTTAAATTACCGATATCATCAAATTCAGCATGCACTAAATAGGTTTCTGGTTTATTCACATAGCTCTTTAAGCCACTTACTTTAAACGCTAAAAATGATAACGCTACTATACTCAACAAAAGCAAAAAACCAACCATAATTTCAATATGAGGTTTGACACGCATTTACCATCCTCCTAGCATAACTGCTGTTAATATTAAATCCAACCCAAGTACGAAAACTGAGGAATAAACTACTGCCCGTGTTGTTGCATGGCTAATCCCCTCAGCATTGGGAGGTGCATAATATCCTTGGTAAACAGAAACCCAAGTAACCACAAAACCAAAGGCCAGACCTTTTAACACACTGTTCACCACATCCGTATAAAAATCAACAGAACTTTGCATATTAGACCAAAATGTACCAGCATCCAATGCTAACCAATCAACACTTATTAAATATCCACCCAAAATTGCTACCATATCAAAAATAAGCACCAAAAGTGGCATCACATAAAAACCAGCCCAAAAACGAGGAGAAATGATACGCCACAAGGGATCAACACCCATCATTTCCATGCTTGCTAATTGTTCAGTCGTTTGCATCAAACCAATTTCTGCTGCTATAGCAGACCCAGCGCGACCAGCAAATAATAAGGCGCAAATCACTGGTCCCAATTCACGAATCACACTTAGTGCTAATAGTTGCCCCAATTGTGAACTTGCACTAAATTTCTCTAAGGTATTATGCCCCTGCAAAGCCAATACCATACCAATAAAGGCCGCAGAAATAATGATAATAAGCAGTGAATAAACACCAATGAAGTAAATTTGCTCAATTAATAAAGGAAAGCTTCGTCGCCAACGTGGCCAGCGTAACAAACTAGCACACAAAAAACAGAATGATCCACCTAACCGCCTCGTGAATTTCAAGCTATTGTGGCCTAGCATTTGTACAAAATCAAGCATCTGCCAGCCCCAAATCTTTCCTATAATCCTCGGCAGGGTAATGAAAAGGTATGATACCATCAGCCAGACCATGTGTAAACTGTTGTACAGCTAAGTTCTCACTAGCAAGTATCTTCTGTGGCCTACCCTCACCCACTACCTTACCATCAAAAATAATATAAACGTAATCAGCAATACTTAGTGTCTCCTGAACATCGTGAGAAACAATTACAGTTGTCAAACCCAGCACACGATTTAAATGTTGAATCAAACGCATTAACACGGCCATTGTAATGGGATCCTGTCCCGTAAATGGCTCATCATACATAATAAGTGAAGGATCTAGTGCAATGGTTCGAGCCAATGCAACACGTCTCGCCATGCCACTAGATAGTTGACTGGGCTTCAAAAGCGCCGTACCTCGCAACCCGACAGTTTCAAGATGCATTAAAACTAAGTCACGAATCATAAAGTCTAATAATTCACTATTTTCTCGTAATGGGAAGGCAACATTTTCAAATACATTGAGATGTGTAAATAAAGCTGCCTCTTGAAATAATAAGCCCATCTGACAACGTGCATTATTCAGTTCCTTACGTGACAAATGATGAATATTTTTACCATTAAATAAAATCTTTCCTCGTTTGGGATATAGCTGTGCACCGATAAGCTTGAGCAATGTTGTCTTACCACTACCACTTGGCCCCATAATGGCCGTTACCTTGTTGCGTGCAATTTTTAAATTCAAATTTGAGAAAATAATATGATTATCTCGCTCAAAATAAAGGTTTTCCATAACAACATGTTGATTCATAATGCTCACAAATTATTTTTCAAATAGATACAATATACAGCCAAGCTGAGAGGACTCAAATTATCACGTGGGCATTATACTATAGGCACTGTTTAATTAAAACCTTCCTCCTAATCTATCAGAAATTCTCAGTGAATAAATTTATACCCAATTAAATTAATTAAAAGGGTACAGCTCCTAACGTTAAACATAATATAAATACTTTTATAACTCTTTTAATTTTTCTTATTTTTTATGCTATAATTACTGCAAGAGCTTAGATTAACTTTAAAAAAGAGGGAAATATGATGCTTAGTAAATCTGGCAGCATATCTCAGGGAGTACATAGAAGTAGCGTTACTGGCTTTTCACCTTTCAAGTGGGTTGCGACCATCTTATTTTTTGCAGCAATTTCTGTTGGTTTATACTTTATATCGGCTATCTTATGCGGGGTAGCTGCTTTTATTGGACTTATTGTATTAATTTCAATGGCTCACGGTAGCCATATTGCAGCTCAGTGGAAGCCAGTAGAAAAGTTGATTAATCAGAACTACAAGAATATTCCGAGTCCTATGTCTAAAGAGGAGTTTGATCAGGGTATGGAGGAGAATCAGGGTAATAAACTTAAGGAGGAGATTAAAATAGAGCTTGAAGAGAGGAGACTTAGGTGGAATCTGCTAAATGAAAAACATGATGTACATGGCAACCAATCGAGTGAACTTAAGATGTAGATTAATCAGAACGTTGAGGCGAATCAAAATAAGCGGAAGCAGCTAAATAAATAAATTGAAATACAAGATGACCCCTAGTTTTGGATATCTTTTTAGCAAAAAAATAGCAAGCTTTTTAAGTGGTGGACAGGCGCGTATCAATCGGATCAAGTTTGTCAGTATCTTTTTTATAATCAACACTATAATTGTTTGTGCTTTGAGTGATCTATGACGAAGAATTTGAGCACAAAATTTTACTGGTTGTCTGATACGCCAATATCTACTCTTCTCTATTTTCAGAAGTCGCTCTTTAAGGGTATGAACTTCTGGATTGGTCATTTTTGATTGTGATAAAAAATGAAACTCCATTTGCCTTTTATATAATTTAAACCCCTCTTCTAAAGTACTGGAAAAAAGAAGCATCATTTGCCATATTTCTTGATTTTCCTCGCTCATTTCGGGCTGACTCTGCTTCAAAGACTGTGCAAAATTTTTATAGCACCAGCTCGATACTGGACACTTTAAAAAATGAATTAGAGCTGATTGATAGGAGGTTGGCAATACTTCAATATTAAGTGATGGCAAGGGCAACCTTAAGCAGTCAAGTTGACTGGTAGAATTGGGTTCAAATAATTCAAGCATGAATAAAATAAATGATAGATATATATTCTTTGGCCAAAGACAATCAAGGGCTTTTTCGCTAATGCTACCATAGTCAATAAGCCTTACTTTTCCAGTTTTAGGCACAATGATGTTCCATGAACGTACATCATTGTGATAAAGACCGTGTTCTTCAAGTAGAATTAATTGCTCTAAAATATCCTGTATAATCACTATAGCATTGTATGATTCCTTGGCACGTATGATATCAATTAAAGGTTTCCCCTGCAATGCTTCACGAACAATCCAGGCTTGATTGTTTTCACTGCCATATTCATAAAGCTGCGGCGGCTCGAGGGCTTTAATGCTTTTTTGCAAGTAGATCATTTCATTTTTATATTCATCAATATTAATTGAATACATTTCTTTTAAGGCAAAGCTATAATATTTTATAATCTTGTTCTCCCCAAAAAAATAACGACGTGTTCCCTGGTGCACCCCTTTATTTAAAGCATGACTTTCTGTTTTCCAGTGTTCAAAAGTATGACATTGTGCGCCAAAATAGCAAAAATGGTTACTTGCAAATACAAACGATCGAGGAACAGAAGAAAGATGTGTGGGGTGTTCACCCAGTACATGCGTGAAAGCAAAGTGATGCAGCAAGTCTTTCGAGCGTTCAGGTTGAGCATCTGACCAAAAAACAGGCTCTGATTTCTCTCCAAATTCAAATACACATATTGAGATTTTTTTTGCCAAAATACCAATTAACCTATGTACAATCTCAAATCCATTTGCATAGATAATATGATGGAATACACTCAAAGCTAATACTAAATCATATTGACCTGTTTCCAGCGCATTAAGAGCATCCTCAATTTTCTTAACTTCAAAACGCAATTTAAACAAGGGTTTTTCTGCTGACAACGCCTGACATAAGTTAATATTTTGTTGCAAATGATCAATTCCAGTGACAGAGGCATCACGACTTGCTAGATGAAAACTGAAGAATCCCTGTGCACAGCCTAAATCCAACACACGCAGTGGACGACCCAGTTTTAATTGAAGAGCCTGTTGCAAGTTAATCAGGTGTACCAAACGATCGTTAGAAATACGGGATACACTCTTAGAATATTCAGGATGCCCAAAAACGGGTTGGTAAATTTCTGGCAGTTCAGCCACTAATTCGGATATTGTAGAGCACTCCATTATCTTCTACACTTCTGCCTACGACTTTTTACTTATCTTGCTTTGACTTGAAAATGACAAAACCAACCATTGGTGCCGAAGGTCGGACTCGAACCGACACGACCGTTAAGGTCACTACCCCCTCAAGGTAGCGCGTCTACCAATTCCGCCACTTCGGCTATTTACTGGAAGGTGGTGGTGCTGGCTGCTTCCCAGCAACCACTTCTTGCATCACGTGTGTTGATGCACCTTTCGCCTGTTTACCGACTAAATAATTTAGGTTTAAACTCGATATAAAAAATAAAGCAGCACAAACTGTAATAAGTTTGGTCAAAAATGGTACGGAGCCTTGGCTACCAAACATAGTGCCAGACGCACCACTGAATGTAGCACCCATCTCAGCACCTTTACCATTCTGCAATAGCACCAAAACAATTACAAGAACACAAATAATAACATGCGCAGTCAATAACAAGCTGTACATAAGCGTATAATCTCTAAAAATTGTTCAGCCACCAACGATGCCCCGCCGACTAAACCACCATCAATATCGGGCATTGCAAAAAGTGCCAAAGCATTATCTGGCTTCACACTCCCCCCATACAATAACGGTAATCCCTGTGCTGTGTCAAGGCTCATCTCCGCCAAATAAGCGCGTATCGCTGCGTGCACACTTTGTGCAATCTCTGGACTCGCTGGTGTGCCCGTGCCAATCGCCCATAAAGGTTCATAAGCCACAATCGCCTGCTTAAATACAGTAACGTCACCACCTGCAGCTTCAATCACTGCATCGAGTTGATCACGAATTACAGTATCAGTTTGACCTTTGTCGCGCTGCGCCCTATCCTCACCGACACATAAAATAGGAATCATGCCAGCTTGTTTTGTAGCTATAAACTTTTCTGCAACCACTGAAGAGGTTTCACGATGGTATTGCCTACGCTCTGAATGTCCCAGCAAAACATAACGGCAACCACAGTCCTCAAGCATTAATAAGGAAACATCGCCCGTATAAGCACCCTTTAGATGTACACTACAATTCTGCGCGCCGAATTGCGTAGGGTCATCAGACAAATGCGCACGTACTTGCTGTAAATAAGGAAAGGGTGGCAGTAACACTACCTGCACTTTCTCAGATAACAGAGCCGTGTGATGCCCAAGCTCACGCAACAGTGCATCAATACTCTGGATGCTACCATGCATCTTCCAGTTTCCGATCATATACGGTTTGCGTAAAGTCTGCATTTTTGTCACGGTTTGCTACGTATAAAGCACGCGACTACCCGCACGCAACCACCGATAGTATGATAAACAACACTGATCATAACTTTCCTCAATTGACAACCTTACCTCCCTGAAGGAAGGCAATTCCTAAATAGAGATTCAGGATGCTGCTAGATTATTTGGCAGAAGTTCTCGCCTCACAGAGTTGCTAATGCACCCTCTCCACAGGATAACACGACATGCCCTGCCACTAAAATGGACTGTAACAGCTTAGTGTGAAGTAGTCAAGAAATATTAGAACAGGTCAACCGCTCCCGAGAATGTGACGCATGGCTGCATTATCTGGAGCAACCAGCTAATGTGGATACGCTAACCCTAACAGACAAATTAAACTCTCAGCAGCAGTATGAAGTTCTTGCTGATCAGCACCCTCCAGCATGAGTCGCACAACTGATTCTGTGCCTGAAAGGCGAATGACTATACGTGCATCTGCCCCAAGCTGTTGTTCAGCTTTTGCGATTCTATCTTGTAAGATGGGGTCGTTTAGATCGAACGTACCCTGAATGGGGATATTGATTAGGATTTGGGGCTTTTTTTGGTAAGCTTCGCATCGTTTTTCTAGGGAACATCCCATTTGTTGCATTGCTTCAAGCACTTCTAGTGCAACAAGGATGCCATCACCAGTTTTAGATTTATCGCGCAGGATAATGTGACCAGAAGGTTCTCCACCAAGCATCCAGTTTTTTTCTTGTAGTTGTTGATACACATGGTGATCGCCGACTGATGCGCGCTGAAACTGTAGTTTTAGTTGCTTTAGTGCTTGTTCTAGACCGCTATTACTCATAATAGTGCCAACAACACCTTGTATGGGTCGTTTACTTGCCTGGCGGTGGCTGGCAATGATATATAGGAGTGCGTCACCATCTAGTAACTGCCCATTCTGATCAACCATGACGAGGCGGTCACCATCTCCATCAAATGCAATACCTAGATCAGCCTGTTTTTCTAGAACTTCTTTCTGTAAGCGTTGTGGTGATGTAGAACCGCAGTTTTGATTAATGTTGATACCATCAGGGTTAGCAGCGATAGCTGTAACCTCAGCACCGAGTTCTGTAAATAAGTCTGGTACAATCGAGCTGGTGGCACCATTTGCACAGTCAATAACGATGGATAATCCTTTTAAGGATAAATGGGACACAGTTCCTTTACAAAAATCCTTATAGAACTCTGCAATATCATTTTGTGTTTGAAAGATGCCAAATTTGTCTTGCTGATTTAAGCAAAAGGGTTGTTTGAGTTGTTGCTCTATGGCTATTTCTATTGCTTCACTTGGCTTACTACCATCGGACATAAATAATTTAATACCATTATCACAGTAAGGGTTATGTGAAGCAGTCACAACAACGCCGAGCTGTGCGTCTGAATGGGCTGTCGCATAAGCAACGGCTGGTGTTGGGACGATTCCTAGTAAGCCTACATCAACACCAGAAGCCAGCAAGCCAGTGGATAAGGCAGTTTCTAAGATGATACTTGAGGTGCGAGGATCACGCCCAATCAATACGATGGGACGATTTTTTATGGATATGTTCGGCTCATAGGATAGAATCTGTGCGATAGCACATCCTAATCGGATAATAAATTCTGGTTGCAGGTGTGGCAAGTTTATTGAGCCACGTATACCATCGGTACCGAAATATTGCTTATTCATGTGGTCGTGCCCATCTTACAAGATGATTGTAGAGCCTGTATCATGTCAATAGTATCACGAGTTGCCTCAATATCATGGGTGCGTATGATGCGCGCACCTTGCCACAAGGCAATCGTATGGGCAGCTAGGCTACCATTAGCACGCTGATCAATTGGTTTGTTAAGAATGTGCCCAATGGTTGATTTGCGTGATAAACCTACTATTACTGGGTAATCCAGCTCCGTCAATACGTTAAGCTGTTTTAGTAATTGGAGGTTATGGGAAAGTGTTTTACCAAATCCAAAACCAGGGTCGATTGTGATACGGGCACGATCGATGCCAACATCTACACAAGCTTGAATACGCTGTTCTAGAAAATTCCTAACCTCAAAGACAACATTTCGATAATGAGGTTGCTGCTGCATAGTCTCTGGGATTCCCTGGCAATGCATTAAACAGACACTACACTTAGACTGCGCAACGATAGCCAGTGCTCCATCGGCCTGTAAGGCATTGACATCGTTGATCATGTGAACACCGAGTTGTAATACTTGCTGCATCACTTCTGGTTTTCGTGTATCAACAGATAGGCATAGGGAAGGTTGATAGGTGCGTAAATATTCAACCACGGGCATGATACGATCTAGTTCTTGTTGCACACTAACTACCTGTGCACCAGGACGTGTAGATTCACCTCCGATATCAATAATATCGACCCCTTGCGCTACCATCTGTTCGACACGTCGTAATGCCAGTTTGGTAGCAAGATAGTCACCCCCATCTGAAAATGAATCAGGTGTGAGATTCAATATGCCCATCAATAAGGGACTATGCAATGCCTGTAATTCCCTCAATATACGCCTATCGCCCATCTTTTTTAACAGATGCACATCGATAGGCTGTATATCATGATCACCAGTCAAGACTATTTATCTTCAGAGGCTGAAGAGTCTGATTTCACCTTTTTAGAGGAACTACCAGCCGCACGCTTCTTAGGTGTCGCTTTCTTTGGTGAGAGTTCGCCCATAATTTTCTTAACATCTTCATAATTAATGGTTTCTTTCTCAATCAGAAGAGCCGCCATCTCATGTAGTTTATCCTCATTATCAACCAATATTTTCTTCGCACGTATATAATTGTGATCAATAATTTTACGGATTTCATTGTCAATCAGTTTAGCTGTTTCCTCTGAAATATGCTTGGTTTTAGCAACACTATGACCTAAAAAGACTTCATTTTCGTTCGCAGCGTACAAAATAGGACCCAGTTTCTTAGAAAACCCAAATATGGTCACCATTTTACGAGCTAAGTCGGTGGCTTTTTCAATGTCATTTGCAGCACCTGTTGTAATTTTTTTGCTGCCAAAAATAAGTTCTTCAGCAATACGACCACCAAATAATGTGGCAATACAATCTTCAATCCACTGTAAGGTATTAGTATAGCGGTCTTTTTCTGGAAGGAAGAACGTAGCACCTAGTGCACCACCAGCACGTGCAATAATACTGACTTTATGTACTGGGTCATGCTCATTCATACTAAAGGACACAACAGCATGACCTGCCTCATGATAGGATGTCAGTTCTTTGTCATCTTCACTCATTACCCTAGAATGCATTTCACCCCCCATGATAATTTTATCCTTAGCTTTTTCAAAATCTTCCATCGTCACTGCTTTGTTATTGTTGCGTGCAGCAATCAGTGTCGCTTCATTTACTAAATTAGCCAAATCTGCACCTGAAAAGCCTGGTGTACCACGCGCAATAACGAGCGAATCAATATCACTATCCAAGGTCACTTTTTTCATATGGACTTTTAAAATACCATCTCGACCTTTGATATCGGGTAAGGATACTGCAATCTGACGGTCAAAACGCCCAGGTCGCAGTAAAGCATGGTCTAAGACATCGGGACGGTTCGTTGCAGCAAGAACAATCACCCCTTCGCTGCCTTCAAAGCCATCTAACTCAACGAGTAATTGATTGAGTGTTTGCTCCCGCTCATCATGACCACCACCTAAACCAGCACCACGATGGCGACCAACTGCATCAATCTCATCAATAAAGATAATACAAGGTGCACGCTTCTTAGCTTGATCAAACATATCACGTACACGTGAGGCACCCACACCAACAAACATTTCAACAAAATCAGAACCTGAAATTGAAAAGAATGGCACCTCAGCTTCACCTGCAACAGCTTTTGCCAATAGAGTCTTACCCGTACCAGGTGGGCCAACCAAGAGAACCCCTCTGGGGATTTTTCCACCTAATCTTTGAAATTTTTGTGGGTCTTTCAAAAACTCAACGAGTTCATACATGTCCTCCCTGGCTTCTTCAATCCCCTCGACATCTTTGAACGTCGTCTTGATTTGATCCTCACCTAACAACCTAGCCTTACTACGACCAAAGGACATGGGACCACCACGCCCCCCCCCCTGCATGTTACGCATAAATAGAATCCAAATTGCAATCAATAACAGCATTGGAAACCAGCTAATGAAAATACGTAATAACAAGCTTTGTTCGTGAGGTGGTGTGCCCTTCACATCGATACCTTTCTTAATGAGTTCACTCAATAAGAACTGGTCTTGCATCGGCAAATAGGTCACAAAGTTATGACCATCACGGCTGACGCCTTGAATCACACGGTCAGCAATGGTGACAGCCATAATTTCTTTCTGATTAACACGTTGTAGAAACTCCGTGTATGTTAATTTATTCTTCGCTGAATGCCGCGAACTAAAGTTGCCAAATGCTGATACTAAGATAACAACTATAAATAACCATAAAAATAAGTTCTTAAATTTGTCGTTCAATGTTCTATACCTCGTTTATGAAATGTGCATCGTTTGGCTGCTGCATGTAAGGATCTCAAGTTACAGAAAGTACAATGCGTACAGACCACAGAACTATAGCAGAAATACATAGGATACAAAAGCCATTATCCTTACCCCGAGTCTAACCGCCCCCTTGCTAACAAATAAACTTCCCTTGACTGTGCGCGAGAAGCGGTAGGTTTACGGATCACAATTTTTTTAAACGTCTTTTTTAATAAATGCAATAAATCCTCAAACCCCTCCCCTTGAAAGGTTTTTGTTAAAAATGCACCATCAGAAGTTAGTAGACAAGAAGCAAAATACAGGGCTTGCTCGGACAATTCAATGCACCTCTGCTGATCAACGCTGCGTACACCCATAAAATTAGGTGCCATATCTGACAAAACCACATCAACGTGACGTGCTTGCAGCATATCTATCAATTCAGCGATAAAGGCTGGGTCTCTAAAATCCCCCTGTTTAAATAATACACCATCAATTGCTTGCATCTCACACAAATCAACGGCAATTACTTGACCCTGTTCACCAACTAATTCTATAGCTAACTCCGACCAACCACCAGGTGTACAACCCAAGTCAATAACACACATGCCTGGCTTGATAAGCTTGTCTCGCTTTTGTATGTCCAATAATTTAAAGCGTGCACGCGAACGATAGTGACTATTCTGTGCTTGTTTTACAAAATGATCCTTACATTGCCGTTGTAGCCAACGTCGACTACTGGATGATTTCCGCATAAAAAATTCCCACTACCAACTCCATTACATATTGTACCAAGAAATTAACGGGGAACAAGTATTTGTATGTGGAAGGAATGTGCTTTATTTTGGTACGATACTATCTTCTGGGACTCTTTCGACTGGTTGTTGGATACTTGGTTGTCTAGTAGTAGCTAATTTTAGATTATCATTTTCTTGACATTTTAGAAGCAAATCTATGTTAGTAGGTTTGGTATAACCTCTCTTTCTAGGACTAATGTTAAATTCTTTATCACCCTTATGGGCATTATACATTTTGTGTATTCCATAGATAAGCCCACCCACAGTAGCCACAATAGTCACAAAACCCACTACTATAAGAGGTAGAATTGGCAAAGCAAGCAGAGCAGGAAGAAAGAGAACAACCATTATGCCAATCCCTCCCATAACTAATGGCGTAGCAGCTATGAGTAGGGTTTTAATAGTAGAATTCGCTGCATAAGTAGATGAAAAAATTTCATATGCAATGCATCCAAGTACAACACTCATGACGACAGCAGCAACACCTATTGCTATAGGTAGCAAAATAGGGAGAAATAACGGAAGAGAAAGTCCTAACAATATTATACATATTATTAGTGGCAGAACTAAAATTTTTCTGATATTTTCCCAGGCCTTCTTAAGGCTAGGAGACGGCACATAAATTTTATCTATACTTCTATTGTCCAGTGCAAACATTATCAACTCCCACAAGCTATTAAAATTACTTACTTGAACCATATACAAAATTTACTACCTGAATCATTTTCACTATCACCAGGAGGGTCTGGTTGTTGTATGAAAATTTTTTCTGCTTCTTTCAACTGATTTACAGCTTCAATCTCAAATTCTTCATTAGTTTTATTTACTCGTCCTTTAACAATGTTCCTAAGGTACCTCCTATCTTCCCTTCCAACAAATAAGACCATAATCAGACTCGCTACAGATAGTACAGCAGTTCCAACAACAGTCAAAAAAGTCATTCCAGCAATAATTATCCCTGTTGCTGGTAAGATAACAGGTAAAAGGGGCAGTATAGCAAGCCCAACCATGAGAAGCGGTAGCGCACCAATAATGAGCGATGCACCTTTTGCTATATGGGGTTTACTGTGACAAGCTTTAAACATCTTGTGTGCATGGTATATAAGCATGATACTTGCTACAATCACTGGGACACCAATGACAATTGGTAGTACGATACCAATGATAATTGGTAGAAAAGGTGGAAAAATTACGGCGGTAACAGCGGTTGCAATAATCAACGTCATATGCAGCAAGCTTATTGGAAGGATGTTATTGGCGTACCAGGCAAGTGGCTTGGGTATACCTGATTTACTACTTTTATCTGAGTGGCCTTCCATACCTTGTTTCACAATAAATGTGAACATAATCGTCACAAAAACAGCCATAAGAATCGGTAATAAAATAGGTAATAAGGTCGTTATAGCTGCCGCTAAAATAGTTATTTGTGTCGCAAGCAATACGATGATAGCCCATAAGGCTCCTGATACCAGTAAAGACCCTGCCAGCTTCTTGAGAGCTGCACCCCAATTGAGTAGTTTATCTTTTTTTTCATTAGGGTCTTGAGTTTTAGTAAGTTTTTTACTATCTTTTTTCTCCCTAGGACTCCCACTTGCGGCATCATGTCCCTTTACTAATACTTGTTGTTTTAGAGAATTCATTATTACAGAAGATGATTTTTTAACCGGGAATTCTTCTGGTTCAATCTCCGTTACGCGAAATTTTGTTGCATACTCATGCTTATTCTTATCCATATCCTTTTCCTTCCTGTTACATTAGCAAACCAGCTTTGCAAGCTAGTTATGGTTTGAGGCCACTATCTTCACCCTGATCAGCTGGAGGATTATTGCCCGTGTGAACGCTAGCAGTAGCAGAGAAGTCCTGCAGATTCTGATAGTTCTTTCCAGAGCCAGCTTCTGGTGGCACATTCAAACCTTTGTCAGTATCATCATGCCCAGGAATAGTGCCTACCTCTACCTCCCAGCCACTACCAATTTTCTGATAAACAGAGGCAGCACCTAAAATCACTACACACGCTGCACCTACCACACCTAGAATCGGAAAAGCAGGAAATATAATAGCAACTATGGCGAGTCCAGCTATAGCAAGTGGCATCAAACCAGCCAACACTGCCAAAGCTAGTTTAGGCACATCACTAGACCCCTTGAATAGGGAATAGAAAGTAGTTGCCATCAATACACCCACTGTAATGGACGCAACAGTGATAAAAATAGGGATAATTGCAATAGACACAATTATTGCTGGTGCAATAAGCACGAATAGTATAACTATGATTGCGAGCATAGATATAAGCGGAAGCATCTTGACTAGAGTCATTAAAAAATGATACTTGAATTTAGCTTTATCATATACAGCAAGCTTTTTAAAAGCCTTATATGCAAAGGTTGCAAATGTACCAATCGATAAAATAGCTGTAGCAGCCAACAATATAGGTACAATAATGCCTGTTGCAAAAACTGCGGTAATGACTGCTATACCTATCATTACGAGTAGTAAAGCTAGTGCTAGTGCTGCTGGAGAATTTAACAGCTTATCTGGTAAGGAGATTTTTCCAAACATCTTTTTATTCCTTTTTTAGTTATGTTAGGACATACTTGCATATACTTCTAACGCTAAATATAGGATAGATTTGAAAAATTGCACACTTCTTCTAATTTTGCTACACTTCTCGTCACAGGATGTGTGACTAATCCCTACGGTGTATGTATAAGAAATCGAAGATTATGGCAAATTTACTGGTTCTACACGGCCCAAATTTAAATTTACTCGGTAAGCGCGAGCCTGAGCATTATGGCTCGCTCACTTTGCAAGCACTGGATGCCCAGCTACAAGCACGCGCAGGGCAATTAAATCATCAGCTGCATTGCCAACAAAGTAATGCTGAATCAACTATATTGGACTGGATTCATCAGGCCAGGCAAGAACTTTATGACTTTATTATTATTAATCCAGCAGCCCTAACCCATACCAGCATTGCTTTACGTGATGCATTGGTTGCTGTTACTCTGCCATTTATTGAGATACACTTAAGCAATGTTTATCGCCGGGAGTCATTTAGACATCACTCTTATTTGGCAGATATAGCAATTGGTGTTATCATGGGGTTCGGTGTACACGGCTACCACGCTGCGTTACACGCAGCCGACTATTATTTAAGCGGTAATTAAACAAAGGCACATCATCGATATGAGCAAAAAAGAACTGAAAGATATTGAAGAGTTGATTGAGCTCGTCAAAAAAACAGGAATTGCTGAGATTGAAGTTAAATCACCTGAAGGTGGTTCAGTTCGCATACGTCAACACGCTCCCTCCACCAAGTCAGTCGAGCAAACACTTGCTCAAACCACATCGTCACAACCCGCTTCACATCAAACTGTATCCACTGCACCACAAGAGGAAGAAGGCTATGTTGTACGGACGCCGTTGATCGGAACGGTGTATCTAGCTCCCTCACCTGGCTCTGAACTCTTTGTGCAGATCGGTAAACGGGTTGCAGTGGGTGATACCCTCTGTTTAATTGAAGCGATGAAGACCTTTAATAAGATTGAGTCTGATAAAGCTGGTGTGATCAAGGACTGTCTTATAGAAGATACTCAAGCTGTCGAGTACGATCAACCATTGTTTGTTATAAGCTTAGACGATTAAATTTATGAAAAAAGTACTTATTGCAAACCGTGGTGAAATTGCATTGCGAATTCTTCGCGCTTGTAAGCAACTCAATCTTAAGACAGTCACTATTTATTCAAAAGCAGACCGTCATTTGATGCATGTTAAACTTGCTGATGAAGCTATTTGCATTGGTCCCGCCAGCAGTCAAAAAAGTTATCTCAATATTCCCGCAATTATCAGTGCTGCAGAAGTCTGTGGAGTCGATATGATTCATCCTGGTTATGGCTTTTTATCTGAGAATGCTGATTTTGCAGAACAAGTCGAGAAAAGTGGTTTTATTTTCATTGGACCACGCCCAAAAACAATACGTACAATGGGTGATAAGGTAATGGCCATACGCACCATGCAAAAGGCCAATATCCCCTGTGTTCCAGGCTCGAACGGTGCTCTTGATTATGATACGCAGAAAAATTTAGCACTTGCCGAGCAAATTGGCTACCCTGTTCTGATCAAAGCATCTGCTGGCGGTGGAGGACGTGGCATGCGCGTTGTTTATCATCAATCTGATCTATTATCAGCCATTGCAACGACACGTGCTGAGGCAAAGGCTGCTTTTACTCACGACACTATTTATTTAGAGAAATTCCTAGAAAAACCACGTCATATCGAAATCCAAGTACTTGCCGACACACACGGCAATGTAATTCACTTAGGTGAACGTGATTGTTCAGTACAGCGACGTCATCAGAAAATCATTGAAGAATCTACAGCAGTAGGCATTACAAAGGAACAACGCAATGCCATGGGGGAACAGTGTGTACTTGCTTGCCAGCAATTAGGTTATCAAGGTGTGGGTACGTTTGAGTTTTTATATGAAGATGGGCAATTCTACTTTATCGAAATGAATACACGTATACAGGTGGAACACCCAGTAACAGAGATGTTGACAAATGTTGACTTGGTACAACAACAATTATTAGTTGCTGCTGGTGAAAAACTCCCCTACCAACAAAAAGACATCAAGTTCATAGGTCATGCAGTTGAATGTCGTATTAATGCAGAAGACCCTAGAAATTTTACACCATCGCCAGGCACCGTAACACTACTTCATATCCCTGGTGGACCTGGTATTCGTATTGATTCACATCTCTATAGAGGCTATCTGGTACCGCCCTATTATGACCCACTGATCGCCAAGCTGATCAGCTACGCCGAAGATCGACCAACAGCTCTTGCACGTATGCGAACTGCCTTAGATGAAATTGTGATTGAGGGCATTAAAACCAATATTAATCTACATCAAAAAATCCTGCTTGAAGATGATTTTAATGAAGGTGCTGTTTCTATCCATTATTTAAGCAAGAAACTAAAGTAACATTCGTGACTGCTCCCCGCTATAAATAGCGGAGCTTCCTACTTCAATGGCTATTGCGATCAATCGATCTGTCTTACGCATAAGCCTCAGTAGGCAGAGACGGACAGCCCTGCTGCCATTAACATTTTCAAACCTTGATATTTGATGTTGTTCGCAGCGTTTACATCTCTATCATGATTTGCATGACAATTTTTGCAAGCCCATTTTCTGATGTGTAAGGGCATATCATCCCTTAATTCACCACATGTCGAACATGTTTTTGAGCTAGCAAACCACTGATCAATTTTGAACAAGTATTTACCAGCTTCTTCAGCGATAGCTACTCTGTCTACCATGCTTTTTTTGAAAAAACTGTTGATATGATTGATTTAGGTTGATGCATGATTGTTGAAGAGATGTCGAATCATATAAACTCAGCCAACTATATTTCCTAGATCTTTTTGCTACAGCAAGCAATTTCTTTAGATCTTTCTTT
>PIWD01000086.1 GCA_003354005.1 Gammaproteobacteria bacterium
GCTTGTCATTCTTCGTCCTAGCCTGTCAAGCCTCACCACACAAACTAAATCACCTTTGCGTATTTTTTTCAAAAGAGCTTCCAGCTCTTTCCGATCATCATTTAAGCCTGATATTTTTTCATGAAAAATTTCATCACATCCAGCATCTTGAAGTTTTTTTATTTGCAGGTCTATATTTTGATCACTCGTGGAAACGCGGGCATAACCAAATTTCATTTTAGATAATTCTCCAAGTTGTTGAACTGCTCCAAAAACATAAAAAAATTATTTTTGGGACGATTTGTTTTTGACACTAGTTTTTGGTCTCAAGAAAAATTACCTTTGTTTTCCATTTGCTACATTGTAGAAGATGAACAGCATATTTACCAATCTGATACTCCCCCTGCATGGGGACAAAGAGCATAGCCTATGTTACACTGGCTCGAGACTCGCTGCAAAGCCGAGAATGCTGGTGGCGAGGCAATTGAATTTATCACCTTCCAAACAGCGTTGAGTCAAACTTGTATTTGTGGCCACAAATCTAAAAAGCCACCGAAACAAAGATAGCATCATTGCGATCAATGTGACGCTACAGCTCAAAGAGATTTATTTAGTTCTAATTTGGCAAGGCACATTGAGGATGTGCTTAGATATAATTCTAACACAACTTGCTTAGACGAGTGTTGATATTCTCCTAGAACATACGGGATCTAAGCTTATTTTGTGCTCTTGCACTTCCCCGCTCGGCGGCTTTTCTATACCATCTCACCGCTTTAGCAACGTCCTGTTCTACACCTTTCCCGAGCGCATACATCCCTCCCAGGTTGAATTGTGCTTTAGCATACCCCTGCTCGGCGGCTTTTCTGTACCAGCTCACCGCTTTAGCAACGTCTTGTTCCACACCTTTCCCATTTTCATACATCACCCCCAGGTAGTATTGTGCTTTGGCAAAGCCCTGCTCAGCGACTTTTATAATTTCAGTCACATTAGTGGTATCCGAGGTGGTTGGTGTAGCTGTTGCTAACGAACAATACAGCCCCAACATCAGCAGTGCCACACATATGAACATCCACCGACACCCCTGCCCTGTTTCTTTTTTTATTTGAGCTTGATCTTGCTTTTTGTTAAACCTACCTTGGGTCAACATTTCTTCGCCTCTGATGAAACAAGGATTATCTTTGCAGGCTTCGTAGTGACTTAGTGATAAATTCATAAATTTCCCTCAATCTAAAAAAAGTTAAACAGCCCTAATTGTAGCACAAAGCAAGGCATTTTGTAAGGGTTGTGTTGCAAAAATGAGCGGTATATAAGATAATATTTATTTAACCAAATATTAAAGGTAAAATTAATGATCAAATTTTCTGGAAGACATTTTCCGAAAGATGTTATTTTATGCTG
>PIWD01000087.1 GCA_003354005.1 Gammaproteobacteria bacterium
TATTAGAGATGTATGGACTCCCTTCCCTAACAATGAGGGGTACGGTATAAAGTAATTGCGAAACAACTTTTACCAAAATATTAGGAGTCCATACATGAGAAATACTAACGTATTAGCCATTGATTTAGCAAAGAATAGTTTTCAGGTTTGTAAAACTGATAAATTTGGCCGAGTAATATTTAATAAAGCGCTATCACGTACACAACTAGTGACTTTATTGCGCAAAGAGAATCAATCTTTAGTCGCGATGGAGTCTTGCGGTGGAGCGCATTATTGGTGTCGAAAAGCAAAAGAGTTAGGGCATGAGGCTATTGCCATTTCAGCTCGGCGAGTAAAAGCCTTCAGGCAAGGACAAAAAACCGACGCTACAGATGCGTTAGCAATTTCTCAGGCTGCTTTGCAACCTAACACTAAACCAAGTCGCTTACTCAGCGAGCATGAGCAATGTTTACAAAGTTGCGAAAGAATAAGAGAAGCCTTGGTAGAAACTAAAGTTGCCTTAGCTAATCAAGCGAGAGGATTATTGCATGAATTAGGCTATGTCATAGCCAAAGGCGATTGTCACTTACTCGCTAAAATACCTGATATTTTAGAAGATGGTGAGAATCAATTAAGTGGCTCTTTTCGTGCGTGTTTACAAATACAGTACGGCCGACTAAAGCAAGTTATCAAAGATATAGCATCAGTTGAAGCGCAAGTTAATCAAGATATTAAAGACGATGTTGATTGTCAGCGCTTACAACAATTAGAAGGTGTGGGTGCTGTAAATGCGTTATCTTTGAAAATAGTGTTGGGCAATCACGGGCATTTTAAAAGTGGCAGAGAAGCTGCCGCTTGCTTAGGTGCAACGCCTGTACAACATAGTACGGGCGGGAAAGAACGTATAGGCTCAATTGCCAAGCACACCGCGAACAAAAAGGTACGCAGTAAACTTTATTTAGGCGCTATGTCAGTTATCAGGCAGCTAGAAAAGCGTGAGATAAGAACAGAAAAAGAGCGTTGGATAAAGTCCCTTGTCGAAAGACGAGGGAAAAAGATAGCCGCTATTGCACTGGTTAATAAAACAATACGAACCGCCTATGCGATGTTAAAGAACAACCAAGATTATAAGCCGCAAGTATTGGCAACGTAAGAGTTTTGATTATCAATAAGTTCGAGTAAGTAATAGGTAAGACCAACCACTAATAGACTGTTGCATTCTCAGGTAGAAAATACCGCCTCAGAGAGAAGTCATAGTGGTGCGAAAGCATTTTAGTGGCCGAGATAGCTTCTCAATAAGAGCCCGTATATAAGCTAGCATCTAACTTTTATTTATTTTGAATGATCAATTGATAATCTTAGGGAGTCCATATAAGAATGCAGGA
>PIWD01000025.1 GCA_003354005.1 Gammaproteobacteria bacterium
GGGAACGCTGTTTAGCATTTGATGTTTCCAGTGTCCCGCAAGCCAATATCCAACGAGTGGTTGTAAGACAGCCCCACCTGCAACAACCGCCATATTATTGAAGCCGATTGCAGTTGCAATGGTGTTTTCCTTGTTCAATTCTTTGACGCATGCAAAGCTAACGATTTGTCCAGAGCATGCACCACCTATTATAAATAATAGCAGTGGTACGTAGCGTAGCGAAAGATCGGGGTAATAAAGTAATAGAAGAGTGGCGATAAGACCAGAGGTAGCACTCCAACGCATCGGTTTAAGACGCTGTCTGAATCTATCGGATAGCCATCCTAAAAGTGGGCTGATGAAAATAAGACCAATCCACATCATACCCGTTAATGAGGCAGCGTGTGCTACGGTTATTTGATAGCGACTAACCAAATAGGGGACAGCCCATAGGGCTGCAAGAATCATTATAGGCCCCCAATTAAAGAAGGCATAAAGAGCGATATACCAAGTCTGTTTATTTTTTGATATCGTGGCTAATTGCTGCCGTATAGATATTTTTTTTGCTCGATTGAGTGTACGTTTGGGTGATTGGACGATAAGCAAGGTGGAAAAGGCGAGTAACATACCTATAAACGCAAGTGTAACCAGTGTTTGTTGCCATCCCAAAAATTGCGTCATAGCAGATAGAGGTGCCTCACCGATGAATGCACCGAATGCAGCGAGAAGTTGAGCAATACCAGCAAGCAAAGCAAAATGACGTGCAGGTAGTGAGTAGGCAGCGATGAAAAGGACACTGATAAAGGCAAAAGCTGAACCAGCTCCCATCATCGTACGTCCGAGTGCAGCGATGGCAATAAAATGGCTTTGAAATAAAAATGTTCCAGCAGCACAAATTATGATAGCAAAAGACAGTAAATATTTTGTATTATAGCGATCAAATAATAAGCCTGCTGGGATTTGCATGGATGTGTATGTATAAAAATAGCAACTAGCAAGCATGCTTAAGCTCGCAGCGTTAAGGTGTAAACTCGCCATTAATTGATGAGCCAAGACGTTTGGTGATACCTGTAATGCCATTTCGTAGCATAAGAACGTGGTTGCCAGCAGATAGCTAGCAAAAACATGCCACGTTATCGTTTTATTCATCATTATAACCACCTGCTTTAGATTCTGACCACGAACACAATGCTCCAAAACCTAGCTTCGAGCTATGGCTGATATAACCATAACCACATTGTGAAGAAGTACCGAAGACAATGGCAAAGAGTCCTCGGCCTTACTTTTCAATTTATTGGTGGCCAGAGGCGGAATTGAACCACCGACACAAGGATTTTCAGTCCTCTGCTCTACCGACTGAGCTACCTGGCCTATTGAGAGATATGGCATTACAACTCGACACACCACACACAACATGGTCATTATACTGCTGGATAATGAACAATTCAAACAATATCAGAACAAAAGAAATTATTTAGTTCCATACATATGGAATTAAGAGAGTCCTCCAAGATGTTACAAATTCTTGATAATCGCCTCACCAAATGCCGAGCAACTTACTTCTTTTGCACTGGGTATTGCACGAGCAAAGTCGTAGGTTACTATCTTTTTGCTAATGGTTGTGCTGATACCTTTAATGATAAGGTCGGCTGCTTCTTGCCAACCGATATGTTCGAGCATCATTGCAGCGGAGAGAATAAGGGAACTAGGATTGACTTTATTTTGCCCTGCATAACGCGGTGCTGTACCGTGGGTTGCTTCAAATAAGCCGATTTCATCGCCCAGGTTAGTTCCTGGTGCTATACCGATACCACCTACTTGAGCCGCGAGTGCGTCTGATATGTAGTCACCATTCAGGTTTGGGGTGGCAATAACATCGTACTCTTCAGGTCTTAGAAGGATTTGTTGTAAAAAAGCATCAGCCAGCACATCTTTGATAATAATTTCTTGATCTGTATTAGGAATTTTCAAAGTATGCCATGGCCCGCCGTCCAGGGGTTTTGCTCCGAATTCACGCTTTGCCAACGCATAGCCCCAGTCACGAAAGGCACCTTCTGTATATTTCATGATGTTGCCTTTATGGACAAGGGTGATAGATTTACGTTTATGTTGAATTGCATATTCGATTGAACGACGTATGAGGCGTTCTGAGCCATGTCTTGAGATTGTTTTAATACCGATACCACATTCAGTTATAAAGCGAATTTGAGTGACGTTCATTTCTTCTTGTAGGAAGTTAATTATTTTTTTTGCTTCCACGCTGTCAGCAGGCCATTCAATGCCAGCATAAATTCCCTCAGAATTTTCACGAAAGATCACCATATCTGTCTTACTAGGTTCTTTCAGTGGGCTAGGGGAGCCTTTAAAATAACGGATCGGTCGTAAGCAAACATATAGGTCTAGTATTTGTCGTAAGGCAACATTTAGCGATCGAATACCACCAGCGATGGGTGTTGTCAAAGGCCCTTTGAGGGCAATATAGTATTTACGGATTGCATGTATTGTTTCATCTGGTAGCCAGATGTCGTTCCCATAGATGGTGTTTGCTTTTTCGCCAGCATAAACCTCCATCCAAGAAATTTTACGCTCACCTTTGTAAGCCTTCTTAACGGCAGCATCGACTACGTTAAGTGTGGGTGGAGTAATATCAGAGCCAATACCATCACCTTCAATAAAAGGGATAATTGGGTGGTTGGGAACGATAAGCTGAGCATCTTCAAATTGAATTGCTTCACCTTCACTTGGAGTTTTTATAAATTTTTGTGTCATGATTACGCCTCATTTTTTATTCCTTGCATCACTTGAAGGAGTTTAATATGCCAGTGTCTGAAACTTGATGCTTGAAAAAGCTCAACGGGCATATCATAACAAAAAAATAGGCAACTTGACATCCTCCCCTCCCTAAAGAAAGGGGCTTCCTATCACTAAGCTGGTTGTTGGTCGCCCATTACCAGAGATTCCTGCTTCATCGAATCAGCTAATGCCATCTCTCCACAGGCTAACACGACATGCCCTGCCGCTGGAGTAGACTGTGGAATAGTCAACAAAATATCGAAGATCACGAGAGACACTCAACTAGCAGGAAGCCTTACATCCTCCACCTGAACGAGGAAGGCTTACGGCGAGCTTGATAAAATGAGATGTCGGGAGATGTTTGACATTCTCCTTCATTTCCTGCATGTTTTGGTCAAGCACTGGAACTCAGGATGTAAAACTTTCATATCTTGATTCGCATAGGTCTCCACTAACACAGATTATGTGGTTTTTAGATTGTGAGTGAATACATACAGCATCTGGTGCGTTAACACCTCATCATCCTGGCATAAGTGAATGCAAGACTCATAATCAATGATTTCTAGAGCCTCTTTGGGTCTGCTGATTAAGGTGACCCTCTCTTGAGTCTTTAAGATTTTTCGTCCTGAGTACCAAAAACATACCTTTTTAGAGCCGATTCGAGTTCAAGTGACTTAGCAGGTTTATTTAAGATTGCTTGCATTCCTGCATCAAAACATGCTTGTCGTTGATCAGGATTCCCTGCATGTCCAGTGACAGCAACAATGGGTACTTGACTGTGCTTGACATCGATGAAATTTCGTATTTTTTTTGTGGCCTCAATCCCACTAAAATCGGGCAGACCCACATCCATAAAAATTAAGTCATACTGCTTGGTTTTTGCCATCTCAACGGCTTGTGTACCATTCTTTGCTACTTCAACTATGCAATGGAAGGGTTTTAAGGTAAGCTGCATCCCAATTACGACAAGAGGGCTGTCTTCCACTATCAAAATAGTGGCCACTCCATTGTTAAGGGAAGGATCTGTTTGTGGGACTAAATCTGGTAAGGATTTCTCATCGCAGAGATGCCCCTTCTCAGGGCTTATCTGGCTTGGCTTGCATCTTTTGGGTGGGTCAAGCATCTTATTTCCCGATACATTAATCTCAGTGGAGGAAGCCTCTGCATCACGCCCATCCGCAACAGTGAAAGACAGTGTGATGGTGAAGCAGGAGCCCTTTCCTAACTGACTTTCCACATTAATGTAACCTTTCATGGCTTCTACATAGTGCTTAACCGTATACAAGCCTAATCCAGTACCTTTGTATATGCCTTCATAGGAAGGGTTCAGTCTTGAAAAGTGCTCGAAGAGGAGCTCCTTTTTATCTTGAGCGACACCAATGCCACTATCTTTGACATGGAAGTTAATCTGCACGGCATCACCAAGTTTAAACGGTGCTGAAATGCTTTGCTCTTCATCCAGTACAACGCTAATCTCGACAAATCCCTGCTTCGTAAATTTTAACGCATTAGTTGCTAGACTCAGTAAAATCCGTTCCAGATACAGACGAGACCCTTTTAAGTGGCTAGGAATCTTGGAATCTAAGGTAAACGACAGTTCAAGCTGCTTATCATTCGCGACAGGAATGAGGAGATCTATATTGTGTTGAAGGAGTTTCCTTAAATTAAAGACTTCCGTTTGATCAAGCATTCTTCCCGACTCCAATTGCACCACTTTTAAGATATCATTGCACAGAGTTAAGAGTTCATTCGTTGCGTTTATTAAGAGATGGCTATCCTGTTTCACAGTGCTCATCAGTTGATTAAGTGTTGTGTGTATATTCAAGTGATTCAATGTTGTCTTGGACTCATCCACCGCATTTAGCATGTGTTGCCCAATAGCAAGTATACCCGTGATCGGTGTGTGAATATCGTGACTTATATTAGCGATGAAGTTAGATTTAGAGCGATTGGCTGCTTCAGCCTGAAATTTGGCTTTTCTAAGACTATCCTCTATTTCTTTTCGGTAGCTAATATCGATTGAAGTGCCTAGGATGCCGACAATATTTCCTTTTTCATTATACAGGGGATGCTTAATGACTGAGTAGAGTTTTTTATTTCCATTTGATAACTCGACCTCTTCCTCTAATATTTGAGTTTGTCTACTTTCTATCACAAGTTGATCATGTTCTCTTAAGTCATTGGCTTGATTTTTCCAGCAAAAATCCTTGTCTGTCTTTCCAAGCACTTCAGACTCATTGCTGAGACCAACCATACCAAGGAAGATACGATTACATCCCATGTAGTTTCCTAAAAGATCTTTCCAATAAATACAACCAGGTATATTTAATAAAATATTTCTTAGATATGAGCTTTCACTATAAAATCCCATCAACAGTTTATTCTCCATTTATCCTCCTGAATAAAGTGACATTGCTAATACTCTCCATATCTAAAGATAGGGGCTTTACTTTCATTTTTGGTAAAGTTAGAGCACCTCTCCGATAGATTGTTTAATGCTGTTTTGTAGAGATTGAGCCAAATGCTCTCCTATGCTGCTGACAAACGGGTATAATAACATGGTAATGTGGTTTCCTGGTATATTACGTACCTCTAAATTACCTTTAAAAAGAGCTTCCCACCCTGTCTCTGGATGTAGAGGATTAAGGGAAGTACGTATTGAGGCGCGGTAATAATACACAGAAGGATAGGGAATGATGGGTGGCTTCAGTTGATGCGACAACATTGCTTTCATATTGTGCTGATAAATTGTCAAGTAATATTTCAAATGGTCATGATCAAAATGTTGTAAAGCACCTCTTAACCTTCCTGCATGTTTCAAAAAATAATTCAATTGGTCTTCCAATGAATAGGTGTCAAACTCACTTGGTGGGTCATGCTGAGCACCTACTTCCAACATATATTTCATAACTTCTGAACAGGTCGATATTTTTTTAGGATAGTGCTCAGGGCTTGGTGTGTCCATTAAAAATAGTAAGCGCACGGTGTCACCCTGTTGAGAAAGCTGTTGGGACATTTCATAGCCTAATAAACCGCCCAATGATGCACCTCCAATAAAATAATCTCCTTTTGCTTGTACTGTTTTTAGGCAATTTATGTAGTATGCTGCCATTTCAGTAATTGTTAAGCTTAGATCAGAATAGCCATCTAGAGCTTTAGCTTGTACCCCATAAACATTTGCTACTTTGCCCAAGTAACGTGCTAATTCACTATAAATATGAACTGTTCCACCAATTGGATGAATTAAAAACACGTTGAATTTGTTCTTAGAAGGTCTTGTCAGTGAGATCAAGCAAAAGTGTAGGTTGCTGCGTTTCTTGTTTTTTAAATCATAAGGCTCGATTTGATTTTTAATATAATGACACAATTCTTTGATGGTCGGATACTCAATAAAGGTATGAGGATGAATGTTAATACCATATGTATTGGATAATAGTGAGGCTAATTGTACGGCTAATAATGAATCTCCTCCTAACTCGTGGAAATGCTCTGAAGTTGTAGTAGGCTGATAATCCAAGTGCTGTCGCCATAATTGTTCAATGAATAGACGAATTGATAAGCTGCTTTTAGGTCTTTTCAGCGGAAAGCTCATACTAGACGCGGATTTTTGATGGGCTAGGTTTTCTAGAAAATTATCCTCTATCCGTTTAGACAACTTCTGTTTTGTAACGACTAATTGAGCACCTTGATAAGAAAGTAGCTCAGGGATGAGAGACAAAGCTTCCTGATCTCTGATTCCATCATAATCGACATGAAAATGATCCATCCATGACTTTGCCATCCCACCTTCCGTCCATGTATCCCAGTTCACGCTGATTGTATGGGCATGATGAAATGAACGCCAATGGGCAAATGCATCGAGAAAGGCATTTGCACTATTATAAATTGACTGCCCATAATCTCCCGCTAAAGTACTTAAAGCAGAACATAAGAGCATAAAATCTAGATGATCATGGCATGTCACTGCATGAAGATTACAAACCCCATCAATCTTAACACAAAGACTACTTTCAATAGCGTTTAGGTCTATTTCAGTTAAGCTACCTCCTTCATTGATCCCTGCAGCATGTATTACCCCTGTAATCTTGCCATATCTTTCGCGGATCTTTTGAAATGTCTCATCAAGTCGATCATATTGGGTAATATCACATTGAAATACAGCTAACTTATGGACTCGTGCTTTTACTCGATTAAATCGATCCCTATCTGAAGCAGATCCTTTTGATTTAAGATTATTGTCCACTTTTTTATGCGTAGATAGCCCTCTCCGACTTATCAAGACAATTCTCACATCTTTCACTGAGGATAAGTATTCGGCAAATATAAGCCCAATATGTCCCAAGCCACCTGTTATCACATAAACTCCGCCTGCTTTTATAAAGGGGAAACTACAGTCTGGGAATGAGACCTGTACAAATTTTTGTACAAATCGTTTCATGTCACGATAAGCTACCAAGGGTTGTTCTTGATCAACCTTTAACTCTTCAGTCACTAAACTGATATAGGATCGAAGATTTTCACTCGATGGAAGATCAATGATTTTATGGGAGACACCAGGGATTTCATTTCTGATTGTCCTGCCTGGCCCAAGTAATACACTCTTCAATGGGTTGACAGGGTCACAAGGTTTCACAAAACAAAGTCCTTGGGTAAATACTGTGAGTTTGATTGACTGAAGGTGCAAAGCAGAAACGGCTTTCAGTAGGTACAAGTAAGCTTTCAAAGTTCGATAACATGAAGAGAGTTGTTCACTATGGGCTTTGGACGAAAAACAAAAGTTGGGGCAAGTTGGCCAGAAATAGATAATGTGTAACTTACTTTCTTCTTTAAACTGAGAGAATAACTCTACGAAATCATCTTGATGGTGACAGCGTAACTCAATAAGACTGTTTAATCGTTTGAACTTATTACCATACTTGACTTCAAGAACGCTGGAATTAGAACAGAGCTGCTCGTGTATGTCTTGACTCCATGAGGTTACAGGGTTGAATAGAAGATAGGTATCTTGAGTATTGCCAATAGGTTCTGATTGGCTTTGTGGTGCTAATATCCAATTTGGTTGATAAAGTCTTGTCACTTCACCTTGTTCTAATGAGCCTGCCTTATCTCCCTCAAACCTATAACATTTTCTTTGAAAAGGATAGGTAGGTAAGGAGACTCTAGAGCCTACTTGAGGTTTGTTAAATGCACTCCAGTCGATAAAACACCCTGATTGCCACAACTGTCCCAATGTCTCTAAGCAAGTTTTATATAAGCTGGAGTGGCTGTGGTTCTGTCCAAGTAGTGGGTAGGTCTTTACCCCCTGTTGATGTTGATGGACAAACGTGGATAGATGATTGCCAAAACCTAATTCAATCAACATGGGATTATTATTATTTTGTATCAGTGTTTCAATGCCTAAGGAAAATAATACCGTCTGACGCATTTGTCGACCCCAATAACCAGGTGACACGGCTTCTTCTTGTGTCAACCATCGTCCAGTCACATTTGAAATTACTGAAATTTGTGGTGCATGACATGTAAACTGCATTATATAAGACTCGAACTCTTCCTGAATACTATCGATTACTTGAGAGTGATACGCCTTGCGACCTGGTATAAAACGGCAGGCAATGCCTCGTTTGATCAAGTTATTTTTTAAGAGTTCTATTGCCTCAACGGAGCCAGAGAGAGTACATCTTTTGGGACTATTGACAGCAGCAACGACGACAGGTGGTCTCAAGTAGGTCTCAATGTCATTCAATCCACAAGAAACGGCTAACAGTTGTCCCTCAGGGAGTTGATTCATGAGATTTTGCCGTTTAAGCAGGATAGATAACGTATCTTCTAATGACCAAATACCTGCTAAACAGGCAGAAACATACTCCCCTAAGTTATGGCCTATCATCCCAGAGGGATGTATGCCCCAGGCTATGAGTTGTTTGGCTAATGAATAATCCACAATAAACAGGTACAGTTGGTTGAAATCATCATAGTTAACAGGATAGGATTTTTTTGTGTGTTTAAGAGAAAAGAGTGCTTGTAAATTGATATGATAGTGTTGATGCAAGTACTCAGTGCATCTGATAATCATCTCTTTAAAGACAGGCAACATAGGATAGAGGCTATCAATATGCTTAATTCTTTCGGCACCTTGTCCTGGGAACATGAAATAGCAAGTGGGTACTGTATTATTAGCTGGATGCTGGTTGATAGTTATTGCTCGAAGTTGTTCAATCAATTCCTTGCGAGATTGACTTAACTGATAGGTTCGGTAGGGAAAATGTTGGCGTCCCAGTTGCAAGGTGTATGCAATATTCGATAAAGAGACAGCATGCGCTTTATGGTCAAGATAGTCTGCTAACTGCCTGCAAGATTCTGATAAGGCTTTTGGTGTTTTGGCGGATAGTATAGAAAGATATACTTCAGAAGTTTCATTTGGGATAGAAGGCGAGGGCTCTGCTTCTTCCAAAATAATGTGTGCATTGGTTCCGCCAATACCAAACGAACTAACTCCAGCTCGTCTAGGGTGTATTCCTTTCTCCCACGGTTTTGATTGCGTGAGAATATTAAAATGCCCCTTGCTCATTGAAATACGGGAGTTCAACGACTTAAAATGGACTGTAGGAGCTAATACCTTCTGATGCAGACACAGTGCTGTCTTAATTAATCCTACTACACCAGCTGCCGCATCCAAATGCCCTATGTTCGATTTAACGGATCCTATTACACAGGCTTTATTTTTCTTGCAAGAAAATACAGCTTTTGCTAAGGCGTTGATTTCAATAGGGTCACCAAGTGCTGTACCTGTCCCATGGGCTTCAATATAGTCAATCGTATCAGGTGCTACGTTGGACTCTCGTAAAGCAGTCTTAATAACTTCTGTTTGGCCTTGTTCACTGGGTGCTGTAAAACCGATTTTTCGATGACCATCATTATTAACTGCACACCCTTTGATAATTGCATAAACTGGATCACCTGCTGCTAGGGCTTCGGTATAGCGCTTTAATATCACAATGCCGATACCATTCCCAGGTACTGTTCCATTAGCTGCTTTATCAAATGGGCGACAGTGTCCATCTTGAGATAAAATCATCCCAGGCTGGTACTCGTAACCTGATTTTAATGGAAAGGTCAGACAAACACCACCAGCGATGGCCATCGCACAT
Organism: Gammaproteobacteria bacterium; assembly: GCA_003354005.1. Classification (GTDB taxonomy): domain Bacteria; phylum Pseudomonadota; class Gammaproteobacteria; order PIWD01; family PIWD01; genus PIWD01. The sequence goes on from PIWD01000025.1 coordinate 9,921, forward strand.
TCATTACTTCTAAGGCTATGCACTGCACGACAAACAGCCACTAATGATGTTGAGCAACCAGTTTGAACAGTCATCGCAGGACCAGTTAAATTGAGCTTATAAGCCAAGCGATTGGCAAGAAAATCGGGACTGTTATTGAGAAGGATCTGATATTGTTTCGACAGATCCATATCTTGAGTCCGTTGGAACAAGTGGTTATTGTAATAGGAGCTGACATTGGATTGCCCTACAAATATGCCTATTTTCCCCGCATGTTTCTCAGAGAAATAGCCTGCACTTTCTAGGGCGGACCAACTGTATTCTAGTAGTAGACGGTGTTGTGGGTCTAGTAGAGAGGACTCATGAGCATTGTAATCAAAAAAATCAGCATCAAAATAGTCGGCTTTGTCCAAGTAGCCCTTAGCCCTGACATAGGATGCACGCTTGAACTGAGGTATACTGGATTCTAATTCTTCTTTAGGGAAAAAGTGAATCGAATCTTTACCTTTGAGTATATTTTCTAAAAATTGATCGACTGTTGAAGCCCCAGGAACATTAATAGACAGTCCAATGATCGCAATAGGCTCTTTGCCCAAAACAGATACTAAGGTACGAGGTGCTTGATGACAGTGTGTGGACTCATCTGTTTGATCAACGTCCTTTTTCTTAAGCTGGGCAAGGTATTCTGCTTGGCTATAAATCGTAGTATAGGAGAAAAGATCCTGCAATGGCATTTTTTTATCGATTAATTGTTCAAGTTGGTAATGCAGACGGAGAAGACTGATAGAGTCACCGCCTTGATCAAAATAGTTTTTATCCAAAGTAACATCTTGAGTCCCTAGTACGTCTTGCCAAGCCATTGTAACAGCCAAGATCAAATCGGGTTCCAGCTGAGTCTGAGCGAGGATTGAGACCACGCTTTGATTTTCAATTACACGTTTTAAGTACTGTAAATCGACTTTTCCTTGGATTGTGAGTGGTATTTTCTCAATAAAAAGGATACTTGCTGGGATCATATAAAAGGGTAGTTTCTCTTTGGCAAGCGCATAGAGATGGGACTTTTCTATTTTATCGCTCTGACCAATACAAAAAGTTACGATAGATTTTTGTGCATTTTTATCCTTGTGAAGCATACTAATTGCAGCTTCCACTAAAGCATGTTGTCGTAATACCTGATTAATTTCTTCAAGCTCTATACGGTAACCGTTTAGTTGTACCTGTTGATCTATTCGCCCTAGAAAGTTCATTTCAGCAGTTTGAAGCCAACACGCATAATCACCTGTTTTATAGATTTTGCCTTGATTTGGCTTAAGAGGATTGTTGAGAAATTTCTCTTGATTAACCTCCTTGAGTTTAAGATAACCCTTCGTGATATAGGGGGAATACAGTTCAATTTCTCCATAGACACCACGAGGGAGTCTATTCCCATAGGCATCAACAATAGACATTTCTAAAGAAGGTAAGGGCTTACCAATGAGACTCGATCCTATAGTGCCATCGTTTTGATGAATTTTATGGTAAGTGGCATGAATAGGCACTTCTGTTAGCCCATACATATTGATCAGCTCAGGTTGTGTGTCTCCATGCTGAGCAAGCCAAGGTGTTATATCAGAAAAAACTAGTTTCTCACCCCCAAAGATAACATATCGCAAAGACAAAAATTGTTTTTCTTGCTTATCGATGGCAATAAAGTTTTTGAAAGCTGAAGGGGTGATATTGCAAATAGTAATTTTATTTTTAGCGATATGATGATAAAACTTAATGGGATCTTGTCGCGTATTATCTGACACTAAAGACACAGTTGCACCGTGTAATAATGCTCCCCATAATTCCCATACGGAGAAATCGAAGGCAAAGGAATGGGTTAAACTCCAAACATCGTGATGTGTAAATGTAAAATAGGCTTCAGAAGCAGCGAACAGATGGTCAATAGCTTCATATTTTATAGGCACTCCCTTAGGACAGCCTGTTGTGCCTGATGTGTAAATCACATACATCAAAGCATCGTTGGGCAAATCGACATTTTTTAGGCAGGGTTGCTTTGTTTCACGTAGTGCTGCTTTGATAGAAAGCATTTTGATATTGAGCTGTGAATACAATGCCTGATGACTATCTTTGCACAGTGCATATTGAACACTGGCATCGGATAACATATAGCGAATTCGATGCTCGGGATGCGTTTTATCTATTGGAACATAAGTGCATCCGAGCTTTACGAGTGCTAGGATGGCTACAATATAATCTGTTTGCCTCTCTAGCAAGAGAGCCACCCTGTCTTGTTGAGTAACACCTACTGATGCAAGATAACTAGCCAGTTGATTGACCTGTTGCTTAAGTTCCTGATAGGTCACTTTAGAATCATTGCATCTGACAGCGATACGTTCTGGAAATTCATCCATGATTTGATTAAGTCTATCACTCAATGGAGTCATATTAACCTTTTGAGTGTGATGTGGCTTTGCGTAATTAATGATTGTTTGAAGTTCAGCCTCATTTAGTAAGGGGTAGGTAGCAACAATACATTGATCGATATTATTTTTGAGATGATGAATAGCCTGTATAAAATGATTGAGTAGCTGTTGAGTAAACCAGCTGGGGAATCGATCTGCATCATATTCAAGACAAAACAAGGCACCTTGCTCATTGGTATCGAATAAAAGACCAAGCCCGTACCCAACATGTCCTTTTTTTAATGGCACATGCTTAATTTTTAGACCATTTAATGTGAAATTTGGAAAAAACAGCGTTTTTGAAAAAAGGAGATTAAACGTGTCTTGGTGATGCATTCGGGCAAAGCGATGAATAAAAGTGTAAGGATAAGAAGCATGTGCTTTATCTGATTTCCTCTGCTGTGTGATTGCTTTGATCAAATCAAGCAGTGATAGATTTTTTTGAAAACGAAATTGCGAAGGTAACAGATTGACGTAGTGCCCCAAAGCCTTTTTTTGTTTTGCTTTTCGATTACTCACTGGGTACACAATTGAAAAATTCATCTGCCCCGTATATCGGTGTAGTATCAAGGCATACAAAGCCATAAATATCAGAAAAGGCGTGGTTTTTATTTTTTTAGCTAAAGTATTGACCTCTTTCAGTATAGATGAAGATAAGTGCCTATATTCACATACATAAGATCCTTGGTGATTTGAGCCTTCTTTAGCGATCATGCAGCTAAAATCCAGGCTTAATACATGTTGCTTCAGCTGATTTTCCCAGTAATGACTTGATGATTTCAGCGTATCATCTATAATATTAGTATCTTGGCCTATGGGATTTATAGCAGTATGTACTTGACCCTGAGCCGTTTTATTATAGAGACTCGCTAATCGATTGAAGAGCAATTCACAGGAATAGGCATCAATCAATATATGTGGTAAAACACAGGAAAAATAATACCCTGCTTTATGTTTAGAGCGGTATAAGCTGATTCTATAGTTTGGTTGAACGAGTAAATCAATGGGCTGATTAGCTTCTTTTTCTATATACCTGACTTCATCGGCCACATCGAGTATTGATGGTTGCCTAGAAAGATCAATAAACTTTAAAGCATGTTGCTCATATTTGCGAATACATAATTGAGGAATGCCTGCCGTGATTTTAAAGTATGAGTTGAAAATGGCTTCCTGTTGTAGTAGTGTTTTGAGGCAGGTTTTAAACCATAGAACATCTAAATTACCTTTGAGTGAATACAAGATGTGAGTATGTAACAAGGTGGACTTTGGACTACGTTCTGATTCTACCCAGAGGCGCATTTGTTCGGTGGAAAGCTTAAACTTGATCATACATCACACCCACTTTACTTAATACTTTACGCTTCAACGAGCCTGCCCAACAGAAAATAGTGAGTATTGAACCATAAGTACTCGACTACTCATTGCGTATTAATGTCACGGACTCAATTTTTACACCTGAACTTTACTTTTGATAGCCACTAAAAGCAAGCCAAAGTGCAGAAAATTTGCTTACTTGCTAGCCGAATTTCAAAGTAAATAGTGAGAGCAGCAAGGTAACTAGCCAAGCCATCAGGACGATATGTGGTTCACGCATTCCGAGCAATTCAAAATGATGATGTATGGGAGTCATCCGAAAGATACGATGTCCTGTTAATCGATAGCTCACTACTTGTAAAATCACAGACAGTGTTTCAATGACAAATATGCCGCCTAGCACCAGTAATATCAAGGGTTGATGTAAAAGCAAAGTGACGACTGCCATAACAGCACCAAGTAATAATGAACCAGTATCCCCAATAAAAATACGTGCTGGATAAGCATTAAATTTTAGCAGTCCAAGACCAGACCCGACGAGTGCACATAGAAAGATACAGATCTCACTTGCCTCTGGTACAGGATACAGTCCAAATTTTGGGGCTAGATGCGGTTGGGATGTCCAATAGGCAAGTAGACCTAATGTCGCTAAAACGGTGGTTACGGTGCTTAGGGCTAGTCCATCCAAGCCATCAGTTAAGTTAACGGCATTGCTACTACCAGTAATCACACCTAATCCTATGAGCCACCATAGCCACCAGGCTACAGGGAATAGTAAGCCAATAAAGGGTAGATAAGTATAGCGAACACTTGCTGGTTCAAGCTTATAGATGATCGTGAGAATGAGTATACTTGTGAGTAGCTGTATTAAAAACTTATGAGATGCCGATAGACCACATCTACTACGATGTTTGATTTTAAGCCAGTCATCAAAAAGTCCGATGCTAGCGAAGCTGACTAAGGTAAAGAGCAGTAATTTTAGCTCATTATTCCACTTCGCCCATAATAAGCTATTAAGTAGCGTTGATAAAGCAATCAGGACACCACCCATCGTAGGTGTGCCACGTTTGCTTTGGTGGGATACAGGAAGTAGTTCATAAATATTCTGGTCGTAATGTAGCTGATGTAAATAGTGGATAAACCGAGGTGTCAGCAGTATGACGAACAGCAGGGAACAGCCAAAGCTGAGGCTACAGCGTATGATCAGTGGTAGTGTCGTGATCAGATCAAAATGAAACCAGGATATCATGTGGCGAATGCTTCCTTAATGCTTGTTACAACGCATTCCATACGCATGGAACGTGAGCCTTTTATACAGATTACAGTTTTTTGCCCAGTGGCATTAAACTGACTCAGTTTAGCAATTAACGGGGCAATCAGTGCACTTAAATCAACAAAATGCTGGCCAGCTTTTCCAAAGGCTGATGTTGTATGCTGGCTCATCTTGCCATAGCTGTAGACCTGTTGGATATTACTTTGTTGCATCCACTCGCCAATTTGACAGTGCCAATCTTTGCTTTTATTCCCTAATTCCCGCATATCTCCGATGACCATGATACGATAGTGATTGTGGTAATGCACTAACATATCGATAGCGGCACGAACGGCTGTGGGAGAGGCATTGTAACTATCATCAATCAGGCTTATTGTATCAGTGATATGGTGCATTACACTGCGTTGAGGTGCTTGCACCACTCGTCCTAAGCCTGTTTGAATACTATGTTGTGGTATATCGAGTGCGTAGGTTGTTGCAGCAACGGCCAGTGCATTATAGATCTGGTGTTTTCCAGGGACGGGTAGGGCAAGCCTTCCTGTCAGACCGCCTGGAATATGCAAGGTAAATACTGTTTTTTTCGTATCACTGATAAGATTTGTTGCACGTATATCTGATGACTTAGCAAAACCGAAACAGTATGCTTGCCTGCCTTTCAACAAGTTTTTGAATTGTGTAAAGTATAAGGCATCTCTATTCAATATAGCAATACCATCTTTTGGCAGGGCTGATAATAAGGCTCCTTTATTATCTGCAATACATTGCAGATTGCCAAAACCTTCCAAATGGGCAGGTTCAATGTTGGTGATTACAGCGATGGAAGGGCGCGCAATTGCTGCTAATATTTTGATTTCTCCTGGAGAACTCGCCCCTAATTCCAATACGGCAAAGCGATGCTCTTTTCTAAGTTTAAGCAAGGTTAAGGGTAGACCTATATGATTATTATAACTACCTTCCGCACATAAGGTTGTACCAATGGGTTTTAAGACTGTGGCAATCCAGTTTTTTGTGGTTGTTTTGCCACAACTGCCTGTTACAGCGATGACGGTGAGCATTTTAAACTGACGACGCCAAGCCATGGCTAAGTCAGCTAAGGCTTGTTCGGTGTTATTGACCAACAGATAGGGTATGGTTATTTTGCCTGTCGGTTTCTTTGAGATAATCAGGGCTGCCGCACCTTTTTTGCTTGCCGCTTCAATGAAGTCATGCCCGTCAAAACGACAGCCATTGAGTGCGATAAACAATGCACTACGTTGTAAGCTACGTGAATCAGTGCTGACGGAAGAGAACTCAATTTGATCTGAAAATTTTCCAACCCACTCTGCTTGTAAGGTTTGTGACACCCAATATGCAGACATACAATATGCTGACTCCACATGGCTATAGGGCATGCTCTTCTTCCTTATTTAATGCTAATTGAACCTGTTCGATATCATTAAATGGTAGTTGTTGATCACCAACTAATTGATAGCGTTCATGGCCTTTACCTGCGATAAGCACCATATCTCCTATTCCAGCAGATTGAATCGTACGGTGTATAGCAGTTTTTCGGTCATGTTCAACTTCAACAGCCCATGGGCATACTAATTGACTTGTAATATCCTGCACGATGCGATAAGGGTCTTCAGTGCGTGGGTTATCATCAGTGATGATCAGTTCATCACTATAGCGTTCAGCAATTTGACCCATAATCACACGTTTACCACGATCACGATCACCCCCACATCCGACCACACACCACAATTTACGTTTACAGTGCATACGTAAGGCAACTAAGACTTGTTCTAAGGCATCTGGTGTATGAGCATAATCGACCACAACCAATGGCATCCTATATCCACCGAATGGCTGCATACGGCCTATTAATGGTGGGGATTGTGCTAGCACATCAAGAACTTTTTGCAGGGCTTCATCATCTGTGCACAATCCATATACACCTAAAATGCTGAAGGCTGCCAGTATATTGGAGACATTAAACTTCCCTAACAAGCGGCTACTCAAATGACCATTGCCCCAGGGGGTTTCCAGTTCTGTCTTAAAACCACGGTGTGAAAAATACAGTTGTTTTGCCATAGTTTGGCGTTTATCTAAGGTATAGCCTGCTGTTTCGATGCTGTAGCTCCATAATGGGAGCGTCTGTTGCAACTCTTCTGCCCATTGGCAAGCGATTGGGTCATTTAAATTAAGAATACCACAGCGTAAACCAGGTTGTGTGAAGAGCTTCTTTTTTGCATAAGCGTACTGCTGCATTGTATCATGGTAATCCAGGTGATCTTGCGTGATATTGGTTAATAATGCGCTGTCAAATTTAACGCCATTTGTACGGTATTGGTCTAATGCATGTGAAGAAACTTCCATAACGATGAACTCTGCACCCTGATCACGTAAATTCGCTAAATTTTTCATTAAGCTAATGGGGTCAGGGGTCGTTCGCTTTGTCTCGGTTAGGGCATTGGGAAAACCAGTACCTAATGTGCCGATGATACCACAGCGTCGACCTAACTGCTCAAAGGCATGGGCTAAAAAGTGACTTGAGGAACTTTTACCATTGGTTCCAGTAATACCGATGACCTGCATTTGGCTTGAAGGATTGTCATAAAACTTAGATGCAATGAGACCAATATGTTGCCTTAGATCTGGTAGAGTAATAATAGGAATCTTTTTGTTTCGGGATTGTCCTGTCTTTATCGTGATAGAAGTAGTGCGATCTGCTGCTTCCAGCATAATAGCATGTGCACCGTTAGTGATAGCTTGCTCAACAAAATCTCGTCCATCACACCGATAGCCTTGGCATGCAAAAAACAAACTACCCTCAGTCACTTGCGCGCTGTGCAGGGCAAGAGAGCTGATAAGGCAATTGTATTGAACTGGCAGTTCCAATTGATTCGATAGTAATTGTTGTAAGTATTTAGACATTGCATATGCCACACATGAACTATTTATGCTAGCCGACTAACCCACATCCTGAATATTGCATTGCCTAAGAATGTGGCAATGCCAAGGCTTGAAAAATGTAACCTAATCTCTCATGGACAGGGTAAGAAAGAATAAGTTACTTTCACTGGTTAGAGGCTAGCATAAAGAGTCCTCATAGGCTGTCTGGTTTAATATTCCACAATTTTAATGTTTCTCCCATAATTCTAGAAAATGTTGGTGCTGCAATTAATCCGCCGTAATGGTGGCGAATCGATGGTTGATTGATCATAACCCCAACCACAAAACGAGGGGTACTCAAGGGTGCAATACCAAAAAATGACGCTAAATAATGCTGTTTATCGTAACCGTGCAATGTTGCCATATAGGCAGTCCCTGTCTTACCTGCAACACGATAACCCTTAACATGTGCAAGGTAACCCGTTCCTCCAAGTTGAACCACTGATTCTAGTATAGTTAAGACCTGTTTAGCAACTTCTTTTGGTATGACGCGTGTACCACCTGTAGTATTGCTCGAGGTCTTTTTTATGCTGTCACTTTTTGATGGCTGCGTATATCGGATAAAGCGAACTGGCTTATCGATACCCCCTCGAGCCAATATACCGTAAGCATTAGTCAATTGCAAAAGGCTTGCAGATAAACCATAGCCAAATGATAGAGTTGCTAAAACAAACGATTGGTTGGGTTTGGGGTAAGTGATAGTTCCACTGACTTCACCAGGAAAGCCACTGCGCGTACTTTGGCCAAATCCAAAATACTTAAGGGTATTTACTAAATTTGAAGCTGGTAATGACATGATAACTTTTGACATGCCGATATTGCTTGATTTTTGCAACACTTCCTTCAATGAGATCAGCCCATAGTTTAGACCCTCATCTGTAATACGGTGACCCTGAACCATGAGCTCACCAGGATGTGTGTTAACAGTGCTATTTGGCTTATAGCGACCACTTATAAAAGCACTTGCCAAGGCAAAGGGTTTGACTGTAGAACCAGGTTCAAATACATCAGTTAAGGCACGATTACGATAACGTCCATCATGGAAAGTGGGGGAGTGATTGGGATTGTAAGAGGGTAAATTAACCATGGCTAAGACTTCATTTGTTTTTGCATCTAAAATTACCACAGACCCTGATTTTGCATGTGTTTTAGTCAAGGCATCACCTAAGTAGCGAAACGCTAGATACTGTAAGCGTTGATCTATGCTGAGCATTAACACATTTCCTGGTTTTGCTGCTTTCAGTAATGCCAATGAACCGATCGTATGACCTAGCCTGTCCTTCATCACAAGTTTTTTGCCTGGTTTTCCTGTCAGCCAACGATCATAAGCAAGTTCAATACCTTCTTGCCCCTTATCATCAACATTTGTGTGACCAACCACATGTGCACTTGCAGCACCATGTGGATAGTAACGGTGAAAGGATTTTTGTGTAAAAATACCCTGAATCTTAAGATTTTTGACGCAAGCTTCTATTAGTGGTGTAACATTGCGCTTTAAATAGACGAATGTACGCGACTTTTTCTTCAAGTGCCGTTTTAATTTACGCAAACTTATCTGCAAGCAACGACCTAAGTCTCGTTGCTGTAAAGATGATGCTTTAAAATAATGTGGATTAGCCCATATTGAGGAAACTGGCGTACTGACTGCAAGCACCTCACCATTACGATCGGTTATAATACCACGGTGTGCTGGTATGGTTACCATTCTAGTGGTTCGTTGCCAACCTTGATTTAATAAAAAATGACGTTTTAACACCATTAAATCCACCATACGCCACACTAAGCCACTCATAATGATTAATAGAAGCAATAGAACGAAGAAAAAACGCCAGCGAATCGTAAGATGCGTTCTTTTTCTACGCACGATCGTTCAATTAAGATCGTTATAGCTTGAGCAACATGACTTCACTACCCCTTGGGATATGCATTGTCAGTTTACTGAGTACCATACTATGAATATGGCGTTCAGAAGATACTGCAGCCTTTTCTAATAATAACTGCTCCCAGCGAATCTGCATTTTTTGTTGCAGCAGTACTAATGTTTGTTCCCTAAGAAAGGATCTTCGGTATAAATCTTTGTAATAAATTAAGCTAAAAGTGGAAATGACACACAGGAACAACAAAACAAAGGTTAGGTATTTATGGCACAGGTGGTCAATACCCTGTTGTAGGGTTGTATTGACGGCAGCACTCGCTGCTAAAGATTTACTTGCAATATACATACGTATTCTCCAATTGATTGTTAGGACAGGTTAAAAAATTCATACAATAGCCACCCGTTCTAGCGTGCGTAATATAGCACTACGTGCACGTCTGTTTGATGCGATTTCGTGTGCATCAGCTCGTAAGGGTCGACCCATGATACGAACCTTAATTCCTTCTGTTGCGACTGCCTGTGCCTTCATAAAGCGTTTGACAATGCGGTCTTCCAAAGAGTGAAAACTAATCACTACCAAACGACCAGCTAAAGCTAGCAGCTTCATCGATTGTTTTAATCCTTCCTGTAATATATCTAGTTCACGATTTATCATAATACGTATGGCTTGAAAACTGCGTGTTGCTGGATGAATGCGCATACCCCCGTGCGGGATAGCCTTTGTAATTACCTCTGCCAACTGTAACGTACGTTCCAAAGGTCTGTGTGACCGTGCTGCAACAATCGCCCTGGCAATTCGGCGTGCATGACGTTCCTCACCATAATGGTATAACACATCAGCAATATCACTTTCCCTTGCTTGTTTTAGCCACTGTGCAGCAGTCATTCCCTCTCTTGGATTCATACGCATATCCAGAGGGCCATCCTGCATAAAACTAAAACCGCGTTCAGCTTGATCAAATTGTGGAGATGATACACCTAAATCCATCAATAAACCGTTGACCTGTTGCTTGAGTGGCATACCTAAGGCAGCAAGCCTACTATCAAATTGCTCAAACGAAGCATCACACACCGTAACGCGCTTATCGACTTCTGCTAATTGATTAGCAACTTCAATAGCTTCTGGGTCTTTATCACACACAAGCAAACGACCTTCAGAGCTTAAATGTTTTAAAATTTCCTTAGCGTGTCCACCACGTCCAAATGTTGCATCAACGTAAAGACCACCTGGCTTAATTGCCAGCTGCTCAATCACTTTCTCTAACAATACGGGTTGATGTAACTTCATATAATTGCCTTACAATGAAATAGCCTCTAACTCAGATGGCAATGCGCCCGTATGCCCACCTGTTTCCTGTAACCATATATCACGTGCAGTCTGCCAACATGACTCATTCCATAACTCAAATTTTTTACCTTGTCCTACAAGTACAGCACTTTTTTCCAACTGTGCGTGCTGTCGTAGTAAGGGTGGCAATAATATGCGACCATGTGCATCTAACTCTAACTCTGAGGCGTGACCGATTAACAAGCGCTGTATACGGCGTGTAATCGGATTAAAAGTTGGCAGTGCTGCAATTTTATTCTCGATCATTTCCCACTCCAACAGTGGATAAATCAATAAACAGCGCTCTTCGGTGTCGATAGTTGCGACTAAACTCCCCCTTGTTTTTTCCTGCAATGTGCTGCGAATACGTGATGGAATCGCGAAACGACCCTTTACATCGATCGTCACTGCATTAATGCCTCTATACATTTTTATACCACTTTCTGCCACTTTTTCCTACTTTCTGCCACTGTCGAACACTATAAACTTAAAGATGCTCTTGTCAAGACTTTTTTACAAGAAAATTAAATTTTTTGAGAGAAAGAATTGATTGGAGTGATATAGGTATGCACTTAGGTTAAATATCTATTTCATCTTGACCTAGGTCATTTCTAAGGGTAGTATGTGGGCGAGTGGAGTCTCATTTGAGGCATCTTCTTCCTCGGTAGCTCAGCGGTAGAGCAGATGACTGTTAATCATTTGGTCGGGGGTTCAAATCCCTCCCGAGGAGCCATTACACTTGAGTGGTCTAGGAGCATCACACTTATCGTGGGGTGTTTTTTGCCGAGTTGGCGAAATTGGTAGACGCGCCAGATTCAAAATCTGGTGGTGGCAACACCGTGCCGGTTCAAGTCCGGCACTCGGCACCAATTACTTGCTAATCAACACTTGGTTGTGCAGCCATGTTTTGCGTAATAATTGTTTAAATGATTAGAATTTGCACCTATTATGTTTTACAATGGGTGTGTGGCTCTGTGGTTCATTAATAAAAAGAAGGTAGCCCATTGTATATTGTCATTCCAACCAATTGTTTATTCTCGATGTATATCGTACCAGGCAATTACGGATGTAACCGTGATGCATAGGTTTAGCATACGTCGTAAGACATCGTCTAAACAACTTGAACCACGTATCCTTACAAAAGGACTGCATGGTATTCAGTTGCCACAGATTAGTAAAGCAGCTCTAGAAGTTGTTGATGTGTTGACGCGTGCGCGTTATCAAACTTATTTAGTCGGTGGTGGAGTGCGTGATTTATGCCTGGAGAAAACACCTAAAGATTTTGATATCGTAACGAATGCAACGCCACAGCAAGTTAAGAAACTATTTTCTAGATCTTATGTGATTGGTCGGCGTTTTAGATTAGCGCATGTACATTGTAAAAATGAACGTATTGAGGTTAGCACCTTTCGTGCTGGTGAGCACCGTTATTATAGCAAAAATGTTTATGGGACAGTTGAGGAAGACGCACAACGGCGAGACTTTACAATTAATGCCTTATATTATGATATCCAGCAAGAGGCATTATTGGATTATGTTGATGGTATGCGTGACTTGGAGTCTGGTATTATTCGGATCTTAGGTAAAGCAAAGAAGCGTTATCAGGAAGATCCCGTCAGAATGATACGGGCGATACGTTTTGTTGCAAAGCTTGGCTTTGAGATGTCGCCAGACACAAGTGAGCCTATTTTTAAGTTGGCAAATCTACTGTTAGGTGTTTCTGCGCCACGGTTATTTGATGAAGTCGTTAAACTATTTTACACAGGGCATGCTGAGACAAGTTACCGTAGTTTGCAAGCATTAAGGTTATTGGAAATCTTGCTGCCACAAATTGTTTATCATTTGGAGCATGCTGAAACTGCTTTTTATCAAAAATTTCTACAGCAAAGTTTTATCAATATTGATCAGCGTTATAAGCAAAATAAAAGTTTAAGCCCTTCTTTTTTGTTCGCAGTTTTATTTTGGCAACCCTTGCAAGTGAGAATAGCTAAACTTGCGGGTTCAGGCATACCATCAGTACGTGCTTTAGAACATGCGATTGATTATATATTAGCTGAAAAATTCACACGACCTATAGACATACCAAAACGTATTAAAGAAGGTATTTACGACATTTGGTGGTTACAGTATAAAAAACATGCGCGTTATGTACGTATGGTCAGACGGCATCGTCGGTTTCGTGCTGCCTATGACTTCTTGTTATTACGCAAGCAATGTGGTGAGCAAGTTGGGGAGCAGTTGGAACTGTGGGCACCACATTATAAATAATAATGGTGAATGATCGTTATGCCGACTGCTTTTATTGGTTTGGGTAGCAACATCGATGCCCCAGTCAAACAATTACAGCGAGCACTATCAGCTTTAGTGCAACTGCCTGATAGTTGTCTCCAGAAAGTATCCCCTTTTTATGAAACAAAACCCATGGGTGATGTCGAGCAGCCAAATTTTATTAATGCTGTTGCACAGCTCCAAACAATATTAAGTCCATTTAGACTATTACTGCATTTACAAAAAATTGAACATCAGCAGGGGCGTGTACGTAGTCAACATTGGGGGCCACGTACACTGGACTTAGATATTCTTTGTTATAATCAACTATTACTTAAGAGCCGTTGGTTAACCCTGCCACACCCAGGCTTATTGCAGCGTACATTTGTATTGCGACCTTTTGCAGCTATTGCTCCAGATTGGCTGCTACCAAATGGTTGTAGCATAAAACACTCATTAGCAAAAAATAGCAGGTCTAAATTTAAAAACTGAAACAAGGAGACCCTCTGCAGCCCAGCCCGAGCCACAAAAGGTTCTCCTTATCTCAATATGTACTGTATTACAACATTTAGTTGGGGCTATGGGAATGATCCTCATCAACTAAAGAGGTATTAACATCAGTGGTGGGTAGTAGCTTAACGCTCTTCTGTTCTTCATCTTCAGAAAATGCACGACCATGACTAATAAGTTTGCCATTTTCAAGCAGATATTTGGTGGCTTGACAATACGAACCATCAAAGTAATATTGAAAACATCCTCCTGGTAGTAGCGTGAACGTACTAATAAATGATAATAAAGTAAAGATAGCGCCCAGAGAAGCTACTATCACTGGATTTACTACGATAAGTGGTGTAAAAAGAAGACAAATACCCACAGTAAGAACTGCAGC
>PIWD01000088.1 GCA_003354005.1 Gammaproteobacteria bacterium
TAACTATTAATCCTCTCAATGTTCTGTGACCTAACAAAAAAAGGATATAATCCATTTTCAATTTTATCATCATTATTCTTATTGCCAGTTTTTATTTTGCATATTTCCCCTAATTTTCTGGACTTCCACCCATCAGGAACTAGCATTACCATCACCGTCTTTTGTAAGTTATTAAGTCATGTTCATTGAATCTTAGAAAAGAATCCAGCTTGTCAAACCAAGCATGCATGATAACCTTTCTGCACTTTACTATGTATTTATTGATCATACCACTTCCTTGTGTTTGAGTCTAACACGTTTTTTCCCAGTAAGGAGCTGCTGCATCAGGCCTTTTTTCTGTTCACGATATGTATCCAGTTTTTGCTCTAGCTGGTTGATTTCAGAATCTGCAGTAGATAAGATAGTGGCGATAGGAGTTTGTTCTGGGAGAGAAAGATCTGGTATATACAATGATTTTAAATCACTTGTATAAACATGAGGCTGCGCTCCACCAGACTGTAGTTTGTATATTTGTCTTTGGATATTAGATAATACATAGAATAAAAAAGATGTTGATCCTCTTAATGAAAATATAACAATACAATCCGAAGCCCAAATAGGATAGTTATGATGCCAAACATATCCTGCTGATCCAGATGCACTTACAGTGATGCATTCATGTGTATGAGTAGCTTGATTATGAAAATAAGGCGTTGTTTTCCCCCCAGCTATTACAGGAATGCTACCAGGAATTAGTGCTGCCCTGCTAAGGGCTTTCCCTCTTTCAATTCGGATCTCATTCCTTTTTACCATCTCACTAATCCTAACTTCTTTCCACTCTTCATCAAACCCTGGCAACCTCTGCTTTCCTGTAAGCAATCGTTGCATAAGAGCTTTTTTACGCTGGCGTTTGGCTTCAATTAGCTTACTTAATTGTAAAATAACCTTGTCCCATGTGGAGAGAATACCTACAATTGCTTTTTGTTCCAGGAGTGGTGGAATTAATACCTTAAAAGTTTGAAATATCGGTAAACGCAAAGAATCGACAGTGACTTTTACAGAATATTTAACAGCTTGCTTTTTAAAGTTATGTCCCAAAAAATAGTATATATACTTACTAATAATACTGTCTAAAAAGTTGGTAATTCTATATACCCTTTGATGGCAATCAAATCTTCCATTTACATAATGGAATACTTCCCCTATTCTTCCCTCACCAGGTACTAGTATCGCTTCCCCTTCGTATAAATAACTATTAATCCTCTCAATGTTCTGTGACCTAACAAAAAAAGGATATAATCCATTTTCAATTTTATCATCATTATTCTTATTGCCAGTTTTTATTTTGCATATTTCCCCTAATTTT
>PIWD01000089.1 GCA_003354005.1 Gammaproteobacteria bacterium
TAAAATTTGTGGGATGGCAGTTGTTTGGCATTGGTTATGGATTTATAGATGGTTCTTTAAGTCGTGCTAGATGGGCAGGTTGGTTGTTTGGGTATAGTGTAAGTACTGAACCTGAATTTGTTGCGAATCTTAATATAAAAGATACTAGATGCACTAATCTTAGTAAAAATAATGGAAAGCTAGCGTTTAACGCAGGTAATTTTCTGTCAAACCTGACATTATTGCTAATATTCCCTTTTCTGTTTGTGGGTTTTAATGTGTATTGGACTTATGTACTAATAAAGGTAGGAGATTTTACTGGTGGATGTTTGCATAATTTTTACAGCAGTATAGATAACAATGTTAGGTGGCTTCCAAGTATAGTGCGTGTAATATTAAATATACCTGCTATCTTGGTATATTTAATTGTGAGTAATACAGTAAGCTTTGTAGAAGGCGCAAAGTTGGCTATTAGGGAAATTATCGTGGAAAGTAAAAAATACGAGATATCCAAATATATGGAAGGATTGAAGAGTCCGTCCTGTAGTTTTTCTTCTACTGGTTGGGTGCACGTTGGATTTTGTTTAGGATTTATTTCTGTTGGTGCGCTTGTCACTTTCTTGATGATCATCATGCAGCTACTTGCACTTGTTGTTAAGTATGGCAGGAGTGCCGTAGAGAATATTTTAAATCGAGCAGGTATGCTCTGGAGTGCTTTTGTATACCACACCAATAAATACACAAAAGAACACTTGGATAGAGAATTAGCTGAATTTTTCTTTACGAAGAGTGTAGAAGAGAATAATGTGACTGGAGTTACTAATATTTTAGGAATAATATTAGCATGTATTGTAATGGTAGGACTGTTCCTTATTGCAGCATGCAAAGGACTGTTTGAAAGTAAGGTTTCTGCTGGTCGTTGTAAGGAGGCTAAGAATCCATATATGCTCAGATGGATGAGTGTGCCTATAGTATATATAATGTGCTGGCTTTTTGTTGGCTGTTTTCTGATTCCAACATTTTTGTTAACACCTTTTGTTCTTGTTGCTGCATTTGTTGCAATACTCTGTTTAGGCTTAGGTCGTTACTTTGCTCTCAATTCAAAATATCCTGCGGTCTTATTTGGTTTTGTATCTTCTGTGGCCTTTTTCTATGTAGTAGCAAATATTCTTTCCTTGACAATTCTATCACCGACAAGTACTTGTCTATTGCTAGGCTTTTTTATCGTAAATTTCACTGTTCAGATAGGTGTTCCTGGTGTGAGAGAGATATTTTCGTATATAGGCTCGTGGTTTTTTGAAAAAGCAGATTCTTGTTTTCAAGCCATACTTGACTCAGAATCTGGTGTGAAACGAG
>PIWD01000090.1 GCA_003354005.1 Gammaproteobacteria bacterium
AGGTAGATGTAAGTTAGGCGTAGCCTAACGCGTCAGGGTAGGAGCAAAGCGAGTGCCCGCACTAAGATATAAGTATAAATAAACACCTATAATGAAAAAAGAGATATAAACTATACCAGTACTATACGCTCTTACTTATTTTAAGGTACCATATAGAGAGTTTATTATATTTCTGGGGTGTATATATACCTAAGACAGAGAAAGTCCCAAATACATACCTTAGAATGAGTAAGAGAAATACAGGGACTAAAAGAAAGAAGCAAAGAAAACTATACAATATACCTTAAACCCTAAAGGGTTAAAGGGTATAAAAGAAAATAAGTAGAGGAGGAACACAATAAAAAGCAGGGTGAGGATATAGGATATTTTCCGTAAAGGAGCATCGCGAAGCGGTGCGAAGCCCGTGCCGAAGGCTAAGGGGAAATAAAGGAAAATATCCTATAAGAAAAAAGAGAAAAAATAAAGATAGGAGAACTTAGACGCGGGGGGGCGGTTAAGCAATCTCCGATTGTCAGCCCGGAGCCGTAGGCGACAGCGTCTAAACATTATACAAAAGTGTAGAATATAAGAGATAAAATATAAAGGGGTGCTATAGACGACTGGAACGGGGCAACGCGTCAGCGACCGAGACGAGCGAAGCGAGGCGACGGGGAGCGTTAACGACCGCAGGGAGTGGGGAGCGGTAGTGAAGGGAGTATAGAGCACCTGATAAGATAAGATAAAGTAAAGGTAAAGTAAGGATAGAAAAGGTAAAGGATAGGAGAACTTAAAAGCTCTCCTTATGGCTTGACCCCCCTATTTTTGAATAAAAGTAAAGTTTTTTGGAAAATTTAAATATCTTGGTATATTTGCCCCTGAAATAGTTTAAAATTATGCATAAAAAAACAAACGAAAAACTAATAACAACACAAGCTATAGGCACAGAGCAAGCAAAAGAGACAGAGTATACAGATGGTAGTAAAGAATATAAAAAGTATCTAGAGGGAGCTATAAGACTACCTGAGGTAAAGAAAAGGGAGGACGGTACTACGTACGAGGAGGAAGTAAGGCGGTGGATGGTATTAGTAAATATAGAGAAGTGGAGACCGCGAGAGAATTATACTAAAATTAAAAAGTTAAAAAGAACTCTAATAGAAGAGATAGAGGAGCTAGATAAAGGTAATGTAGTGGAGCGT
This sequence comes from Gammaproteobacteria bacterium, assembly GCA_003354005.1. Classification (GTDB taxonomy): domain Bacteria; phylum Pseudomonadota; class Gammaproteobacteria; order PIWD01; family PIWD01; genus PIWD01. Next base: position 1,176 of record PIWD01000090.1, read on the forward strand.
ATAATATTCCAAATAGAAGCGGGAGAGATAGACAGATTAGTACATATACATTTCTATATTGAATTAAAGAAAGCAAGAGGAGAAGGATATGTAAAAGAGAAGTTTAAAGAGTGGTTTAACCTAACTAT